>CAZZLF010000294.1:0-3037 GCA_964654965.1 uncultured Bdellovibrio sp. | reverse complement strand
TCCTTCAACGAGGAAAACCGGGTTTTGACCCATGCCCAACTTTTCAAAAATAACGTTTTTAACTTGGGACTGTTCATCGTTGAGTTGAATTGACTTGGCTATTAACTCCTTGGTTTT
The DNA here is from genome assembly GCA_964654965.1 of uncultured Bdellovibrio sp. GTDB lineage: Bacteria > Bdellovibrionota > UBA1018 > UBA1018 > CAIMNF01 > CAIMNF01. Next base: position 2,920 of record CAZZLF010000294.1, on the reverse strand, counting down.
CAGGTTTCTCGTCCCCAACTCTTTTTCTGGAGAAGGTGGCATCGCTGAAAAAAAAGCTTCACCAATCGGATATTGATAAAATTCTGATCCGAACTTACAGAGCTGTACCAATTCTTTTGGCAAGGAGAAGTGATCCTGGATTTTAGAAATCACAGATTTCAACTCGACTCCTTCCGGCATGATCGGTTTTTCGTTACTGAGCTCGAGTACACAACCAACTAGCTTGGATCGCCCAAATGGAACTTCAACCCAATCTCCGGGTTGAATATGCCCATGATCCTCGATTGAATACTCATAATCAAAGGTGCGATCCAAAGGTCGAGGTATGGCGATTTTTAAAAACATGTTTAGTCTTGAAGGTGTTTCTTCAGTAGTTTTTGAATTCCGTCCCTGAGTTCAGGCCTGCGAAGACCAAAAGTCAGCGTTGCATCGAGGTATCCCAAACGATCTCCGGTATCATATCGGTCTCCGACAAATTCATGCGCCAGTAACCCCTCTCGATTTGCCAACTGAAGAAGGGCATCGGTAAATTGAATCTCGCCGTTTTTACCTGGCTGAGTGGATGCAATGTAATCAAAGATTACCGAGTCAACCACATACCGACCAGGAATCGCAAATCTTCCTGGCGCATCTTTTACCGAAGGTTTTTCAACAATTTGCTCCACCTTGAAGGTACGGTCTGAAATGGTAGATCCACTGACGATTCCGTATTTGACTACATCTTCGAGCGGAACTTCCATGACACCCACCGTGCTCTTGCCGAATTTTTCATAAACATCGATGAGCTGCTTGGTGCAAGCAGGTGCGTTTGAATACGGTGAAGTATCAATCATGTCATCGCCGAGTAAAACAGCGAAAGGTTCTTTACCCACGACTTTACGAGCACAACCCACTGCGTGACCTAGCCCCGCAGGCTGATCCTGGATCACAGGAATAATGTTGCAACTTTCCGCAATTTTTCGAATGTCTTTAGCCCACTCTTCCTTGCCAGAACGAATCAAACGATCTTCCAATTCATGACTACGCTTGAAAAAATGCTCAATGGATTCTTTACCGTGAGCGGTGATCAGAACAATGTCCTGGATACCGCTTTGAATCGCTTCTTCGATGATATAGAGAATCATCGGGCGGTCGATAATAGGGATCATTTCTTTTGGAATCGATTTGGTAATAGGCAGAAAACGGGTTCCCAACCCGGCTGCAGGAATAACGGCTTTCATATTGGAAAGATACCTCATTCGAGCTAACCTAAAAACAAATGATTCAACGATTCTTCACTTTTACTTCGCTCATCATCATGATTTTTTCTTTTTCGGCTAGTGCAGTCGAATTTCACAGTCCTCGAACGCTTTCCCTGGGAGGGGCTGGACGTGCCACTCCGCTTCTTGGTGATTCCATTTATTTAAATCCATCTTATGCCTCTTTTTCTCCGGTCTATAGCATCGGAGGTAATTACACTTCCATTAAGGAAGGTGGCAGAAATTACAATTTTACCATCATGGATTCACGTACCGAGTTGTTTCAGGCCGGGATCGGGTACACCCGATACCAAGGATCCGCTGCCGTAAATTTTGGAGCCAGTAAGCTGGCTGTGAGCCGTCTTGGTTTTGGTTTGGGAAGTAAATTCATCATTCAGGACCAAAACAAGAAAGTCTCTAGTGACTTCATTTTCTCAGCAACTTATGCCGGAATACCCTGGTTATTTTCCACCATAGTGATCGATAACCTGATGGCGACATTTGAGCGTACGTTTTATCTTGGACTCAAATTCATACCCGTTCACAACGTCATGATTTTTTTTGATCCCCTCTATACCCCCGAACATACTACTGGAAAAAAACTGGGTTATCATTTGGGAATCGAATTTGGATTGTTGGCAGATTTTTATTTTAGGATCGGACAATACCGTCACGGTGAAATTCCATATCTCGGAACCAGAGGAAATGGTTTTGGACTGGGCGCTGGTTGGATTGGACCTAAATTGAATTTTGATTATGCGCTGGCAAGAGCTTTATCAACTGAAAAAGGAGATCCCTTCACTTCAGTGCACTCATTTTCAACGACCATCTATTTCTGAGGGAAAATTCCACAATTCCCTGACGAGAGTCCAATGATTGAGCAAGGTTGAACCTTGGTCCTCAGAGATTACCAAGACATGGTTTTCACCTGGGAGAGTTTTAGACCGAATCAAGATTTTCAGGGACCCCATTGTATGAATTTCCGTTTTTTCAGAATCAGGCCATGTATCCAAAATCGCATGAGCCCTATGGCTTGGACCTTGTCCACGAATTACCGGAAGAACTAATTTTTTATGGTACTCCGATGAGGGTAAGTTGACCCATGAAATGAGTCTATCTCGAGTCATATCCGAATAAATGGCATCGTAAAAAACAACGGTGTTCACATCAGAAAAAGATCGAAATCGAGAATCAACGATCAATCGGGAAAGATATTCACCACCCCCGCTATGAGCGCTAACCCGGGTCAGTTTAATTTGGTTAGAGAAAATTCCAAAGTTTTTTAGCGTCTGCAAGTATATCCGTTCAAAATCATCCAGGAGTTCTCGATACTGATCACAACGCCCTCTTGAAATAGGTATCAACACCGCGTGATTCGGATTTTGATCCACATCTTGACCGATCCCATAAGCATCTACGAACTTTTTCAAATCAGCCGAAGTCGGTTGGATCTGAGGATTTTTCCAATCAAAGTCAAAAAGAGGCAGATGAAAAACACCACTCCCATGCTCCACACGTCCGACGCCAGCGCCGGCGCCGACAGGCTGTTCCCCTTGCAAAAGTCCAGCAGCGTCTCGGGCGCCAGGTACAGCAGCGTCCCGCAGATGCCCTCCGACGAGCGCGGCGCAATGTCGCTCGCGTCCCACGTGTCTGTCACGCTGCATGCCAGACCAAAGTCGCAC
>CAZZLF010000293.1:0-3043 GCA_964654965.1 uncultured Bdellovibrio sp. | reverse complement strand
AGTGTGCACAAGTGTCCACACCTGTTGTGTACCCAAAGACACATTTTTTAGATTTATTTAATAGGGTCAAAAAAATGGCAAAAATGTGTAAATAAGCTATTGTAATTAAAGAATAATTTTTTTTATGATCCAATGCAAAATGGCACGTCGATTGCTTTAATATTCATGTTAAAGGATTGGTGTATGGAAGAAAGTTCAGTCAAGCAAAAGACGATTCGCAAGTCAGTCACCATTGAAGGAATCGGATTACACTCGGGAAAACCGGTTACGGTAACGCTGAAGCCAGCGCTTTCTAATGCAGGAATTGTTTTTGTCAGAACCGATCTTGAAAAACCAATCTCCATTCCCGCGTCCTACGAATTTGTAACACAAACTAAATTAGCAACTACGATTGGCCGTGACGCTGCAAAGATTTCAACCGTTGAACACCTTCTTTGCGCATTAAAGCTAATGCAAATTGATAATGTTTTGGTCGAAGTTACTGGGCCGGAAGTTCCAATCATGGATGGATCTGCAGCACCATTCTGTAAAGCAATTGAAAGAGCCGGAGTGATTGAAGACTCAAAGGCCCCAAAAAAAGTTGCTATTCTTCGTAAAAGAATAGAAGTGAGAAAAGGCGATAAAGTCGCATTGATTGAGCCATCAACCAGGTTTCATTTAGAATCAAAAATTGAATGGAATCATCCTGCAATTGGAACGCAGTCTTTTTCTTTTACGGTAGGTGAATCTGATTATCATGAAGTTGCACACGCAAGAACCTTTGGTTTTATGCGTGATGTAGAAGCACTCAAGAAAATGGGATTGGCATTGGGTGGTTCATTTGAAAATGCCGTAGTTATGGACGAAGAAAAAGTTTTAAACCTCGAAGGTCTTCGTTACCGCGATGAGTTTGTCCGCCATAAAACTTTGGATGCAATCGGTGATTTTGCTCTTTCTCCTGTTCAAGTTTTGGGTGACGTGACGTTGGTGAAAGCCGGCCATGAAATGCATTCCGAGTTGATTCATGCTATTTTTTCTAATCCTGAAAATTTCGAAGTCGTGACCCTGGAAGAGGCGATCATCGAAGAAAAAAATATGGACTCACTTGAAACTAGCTGGGCTGCTGTTCTTCAAAATTCTTTTTAATGTCAAATCAATGACGAAGATGAGATCTTTTTTTTGATCAATTGAAATATCTTAAATAATTTCGTTCAAATTCCGAATAGTTCATTAACAAGGAGAATTTGAATGAGTAAGAAAAAAGGTAAGTTTGACCTCACTAAATTGGTTCATGATGGAGTGGTGAAAGAGGGCGAGACCTTCTATTTTGTGAGTGACCCATCTAAAACATTCACCGTTCAAAAACAGCCTAATCACGAATTTAAGATCAAAACCAATGAGGGTACAACCACGGTTCATGCATTTGCTCAATCCTGTTTAGGGCAAGAACCACCCAATCATGCGTCTTATTGGTTTAGAAATGAGAAGGGTGTCACGCTCTATCAAATTTGGCAGGATGATACATCAGAAGGTGAATACGCAGCTTAATCTCTGTTAAATAATTTTAAAAGCCCGGGTTAGTGATAGCCCGGGCTTTTTTATTTGAAAAACCCAAAAAGATCCCGTGCTAGCATCAATTCAGATGAGTAAGAAAAAAAGCCATCTCCCACAAGAACTTAAAACCATGGTCAGATGGTCAGTTGCGCTTTTAGGTGAAGTGATACGTGAGAAGTTAGGAGAAGAAGCTTTTTTAAGAATTGAAAGTACCCGAAGTTCAATGGCGAAAACGCGGGGAAAAAACTTAAAGGCAGTTGATCTTCAGTTAAAAAAAACAGATAGATTGTTGAGGGGCCTTGATCCACAAGGTAGACTGGACTTTGCAAAATCATTTACTTTGATGCTGGAGTTAATGAATGCATGTGAAAATGCATTTCGCACTTACCGGTTAAAATTTCGAAAAAAAGCTAAACACCACAAAGGGGCCGAGGCTATTTATTTTGTGCTGACTGCTCACCCTACTGAAGCCAGATCACCAGAAAATATAAAAGTTTTTCACCAGATTGAAAAACTTTTGAGTTTGTCATTATCACTCGGCTTTGAAAACTATTCTGAAAATCTCAAATCCTTGCTTGAGCTTGCGTGGGAGATTGAAATCGTCAGAATGAGAAAACCAAAAGTTCAAGATGAAGCCGAACACGTTTATTCAATCTTATTGAGAGATTCGAATCTATCAACCCTGCTGGATTTTGGAGTTCATCAAACTCCGGTATACATCAGAAGCTGGGTTGGGGGAGATAAAGACGGGCATCCTGGTGTGAACCAAAAAGTAATGACTGACAGTTTGCAGATGTCTCGGAAAATCTTATATGAATACTTGAAAAAACAGATTCAAGAATTAAAAGAGTTGATACATTCCGTAGATGATGCAGACCTTAAGCAAGAAGTTTTACAACTGAATCAATCGCTTTTGAAAATCAGATTTTTAAAAAAAGGTGATGTATTGAATGTCTTAGATGTCCATCACCGATTGTCTGCCCTGGCCAGTAGATATAAATCATCTATCGGTACCAGTTTTCCCGAGCCTATTTCAAGAATGAATCAGCTCATCAAGGTTTTTCCAGGAATTGTTGTTCCATTGGAATTACGTGAAGATTCATCAGTATTAATGTCGGATCCTTCCGGAGATGGGCTGGCTATTGGCCGCATGCTTTCTCGAATTGGAAAGTTTTCAAAGGGCGGTGATCCTTCCTATTACGTAAGAGGAATGATCATTAGTATGGCCCAATCCGTAGAGCAGATTAAGGCTGCCGGAAAAATGATTTTGAAAAAAGTTGGAAATTCTAAAATTCCAGTTGTGCCTTTATTTGAGCAAAAAGAAGCCTTGGAATCTGGAGCGGAAATCGTTCGCCAATTACTTTTAGATAATAAAATTAGAAAAATCGTAAAAAAAGATTGGAATAATATTGTTGAGGTCATGGTTGGTTATTCTGATTCTGCCAAAGAATCTGGAGTGATTTCGAGTCGGCTTTCAATATTGGAATCAATTACTGCGCTCGAGTCAACC
>CAZZLF010000292.1:0-3060 GCA_964654965.1 uncultured Bdellovibrio sp. | reverse complement strand
ATCTCTATACTAATATTTTATTCATGATAAAATATCAGTATGTCTGCAGTATTTTGCGGATCCCGGGGGCTCGATGAAAATAGCTTTGTTTTTTATTTTGGCTTTATCAACCACTGCTTGGCCGGATGAATTCACTATAGTCAGTGAACTAGACGGGAAATATTTTGAAATCAAAGACAATCGATGCATTGAGAGGAAGCAACCTAATCAATATATTCACTCAATAATTGATTACATGACTGAAATTGAGCAAGACGCCTTGATTAAAGGAGATCTTTCTCAAGACATGACTGCCGCTTTCCAGTGCGCAGTTGATAACGGAGCTCAAAAGCTAGATTTAGAGGACTATAAGTATCGCATCGATGGCACAATCACCTTGCCAAATAAAGGGTTATTGATTTTTGGTAACAAGTGGTCAATTCAACGTGGTCCTGATGTTAATAATGATGCCCCTCTTTTTACAGGACACAATATTAATGGGGCCGTCAAAATTAGCGGAGGAAGTTTAAAAGGAAATGTTAATAAAGGCCGCAGAGCGGTGGCAGCCGGGATTTCCATAAACGGAGGAGTTGGTGTTTTTATCAGAAATATGGAGATATCCGGGTTTGCTGTTGGTGTCTTTTTGAACAAGATCAACAATCTAAAGATTGATAACGAAAACTTTATTCATGACAATCTTATCACTGGTGTTTCTGCAGTCGGAGTTAGTCATGTTCTTTTGGAAAATAGCACGATTACTGGCAATGGTGATGCCGATCCCGATCCTGATAAAAAAGGGCAAACCCATGATATTTATTTTATCAACTCCACCAATGGAATTGTAAGTAATAATACGATTGGTAATTCAAAAGACCCGAATTCATATGCTCTATTTCTTCGACACGATAAAGACGCTGAAAAAAGTGGTATTAGTGAGGTAGATAACTGGAAAGTATACGGAAACAAGTTTATTCGTAATGGCTTTCGAGCAAGCATTGATCCCAATCCCGATTTAGATGTTAAGGAGCGCAAACCAACAAAGAACGTTCATGTTTATAGCAATCGTTTTTCTCAAGGTGCCAATCTTCGCTTTGACGATCCTGTGAATGGTAGCAGTTGGGGTAATATCGGTTTGAATAAGCTTATTGTATCAGCTGCCTCACAGTATCCCGAAAATAAACTTAGTTATACCTCAACCATGGATGAGTGTAAGGAAATACAAACAAGTGCAATACTTGCTTTGAAAGATAAAGTAAAAAAATCCTACATCTTCAAAGACCCAATCGCTTTAAACGGAGGTGACATCCCAGTTAAGCCAATTCCCGGTTTCGGTGGGTATCCTTCGTATACGATTATTAGATCAAGTCCAAATGTTAAAAAAGCGACTATTGGCTTTTCAAAAGATAGAATGAAGACTGATTTTAACGACAGATGAAGCATTTCAGTGTTTCAAAGCAGGTTGAAAAAACTTTTCAGTAAGAAAATTTTCACTGCTGATCTTGACTCGCTGGTCGCGAAGCTCAAGTAGTTTTTTTCTTCGTTGTTTTCACCAGGTCATTCACGACAAAGTGATAATTCTGAATCTTCCACTGAACGTCGAAGTCTTTCACGAGCAGGCCAAAATCTTTTCCCTGTGATTCTTCCGCTTCGGGCGGCATATCGCGCTTTTGAAATGCTGGGCGTGGGTCAATGGTCAGTAGTTGTTCGATCAGGTCTTTCAGGCTTTCATAGCCCGCAGATTCAGCAGCCATGATTTTTTCAATCGCCAGAGGTTCGAATTCCACTTCAGTGCGCTTGATTTCCTCTTTCGCCCAGCCTGCATTCGCATTCGGTACCGCGTCGGCGTAGGGAATGTAAGGTTTGATGTCGAGAATGGGTGTGCCATCGAGAAGGTCGACGCCCTTGACGTGAAGTTCAGGTCCGCCTTTGGCATCGAAATCGATTTTTTCGAGTTCCATCACCGAAATGCCGATCGGGTTCGGACGGTGCGGAGATCGGGAAGAAAATACTCCTGCTTTTTCTTTTCCGCCCAAGCGTGGTGGACGAATCGTCGGTTTCCACTTGTTTCCACCATGAGCATGAAAAACAAAGAGAACCCAGATATGAGAAAACTCTTCCAGTCTCTTTAATGCAAATTTGAAATCGGGATGACCGTTGATCTTGAGAATTCCTTTCGCATCCGGAACCAATCCCGGTTGACGAGGAATGCCGAAGCGTTGGGTAAATGGAGTTTGAGCAAGGCCGATCGCTTCAAACTCATATTTAGGCAGTTTTAATTTTTTTGATTTCACCGGTTTTTCGGTCATGGTCGAGCCTCACTATATCGGTTTTGGTGTCAAAAAACACTTCAATTTCTAAAATCATCCCGGGCTTGCGGTCGATCTAGAGGAATGTGAAAATAAAGGTATGTGTGAACTCTTGGGTATGAACTGTAATGTTCCAACCGATATCTGTTTTTCATTCACAGGATTTCAAGCCAGAGGTGGTTTGGTTGATGAACATCAGGATGGATGGGGAATCGCTTTCTTTGAGGGGCGGGGAGTGAGGCAGTTTCTCGATTCCAAGGCTTCGGCTCATTCACCGATTGCTGAACTGGTCAAAAATTATCCGATTCGTTCGAAGAATGTCATCTCCCACATTCGTAAAGCCACTCAAGGTGAGATCAGGCTTGAAAATACCCATCCATTCATGCGCGAGCTGTGGGGCTTTTATTGGATTTTTGCCCATAATGGAAATTTGATCAATTTTGAGCCAGTTTTGGATGGTTCTTTCTTGCCGGTGGGTAACACCGATAGCGAACGTGCGTTTTGTTACTTGTTACAAAATCTAAAAAATCGTTTTGGAAATGAGTGCCCTGATCGGACGCATTTGTTTGAAGCATTGACCGATGTTTCGAAAAAAATCGGCACACAGGGTGAGTTTAATTTTTTACTCTCGAATGGAGAGTCGTTGTTTGCCCATTGTTCGACTCATCTTTCTTACATTGTGAGAAAAGCCCCGTTTGCGAAAGCGGTGCTGAAGGATCAGGATGTTCAAATCGATTTCAGTGAAGTCACCACCGAGAAAGATCGGGTTGCAGTG
>CAZZLF010000291.1:0-3067 GCA_964654965.1 uncultured Bdellovibrio sp. | reverse complement strand
GATTCTTATCTTAATCTCCTTGCGAAAGAGGGATTGGATTTCGATTCTGCTCAAGAATACTTTAAAAAATTTGATCCACTCAAGCATTGGCCAGATGCGATTCCTCAGGAAATCCCAGAAGTTCCTTACGTGGTGATTGCACCGGGAGCTGTTGCGGATTCAAGAAGATGGAACATTGGAAATTTTGGCTTATTGATTCGGGAAATTAAGAAAATCTGGGGATATCAGGTCGCTGTAGTTGGAGGACCAGCCGAGAAAAAAATGATTCAAGACTTGGAGAAAATGAATGTCCAAGTACTCGATTATGTCGCCAAAGGATCTGTTTCCTCGTTATGGAAGTTATTTCAAAACTCAAAATTTGTTGTGAGTAACGATTCAGGTCTGGCTCATGTGGCCTCCCTTTGTGGTGCAAAAGTTCAAATTATCTGGGGAGCGGGTGATCCAAGTCGAACCAGACCGATTGGTCCTGGGTTAGTTAAAAACTTGGTAAACACCCATGTGAGTTGTTGGCCTTGTGAAAAAAATGTTTGTCAGTTTCAAGACCAAAGGAAAAACCAGTGTCACAAGGGAATTTCCTTTATCCGAGTCGTGGAAAATATAGAGAAGGTGTTACATGTCTAAAATCGATCCAAGTATCTTGTATGTTTTTCTCACGGAGGAATTTGGTGAAGATGAGCAACTTGCATTCGATGACATTGAACAACTCGGTGCTCGAGGTGTTGTTTGGAAGCTTCTTTGTATAGAGGGTACCAAGATCCACGAAGTTGCAAAAAGTATTGCTCCAGATCAAGTGGTAACAATTGAAAAAAAACCAAGAGAAAATTTTGATTTGGGGATGAGAAAAGTCCTGAACGAACAAATCAAATCTGGATTAAACACGATACATGTGTTTGGCTCTAATTTTTTAGGAAGTATTCTTCCTTGGCTGCTATGGCGCCGACATGTGTCTGTAGTAGTCAGCGAAGGTCCAAGGGTGAAGAAGACCATTTGGCACCTTCTTCAATCTTTTTTTTATTCCAGAGTTGACGCGATCATTGTTCCTTCCTTGACTTTAAAAAAGCGAATCCAGATCATGCGTCCCAAGTTGTTAAGCAAGATTCGGGTTGTTCATCCCGGTCTTGATTTCAAGATTTTCAATGCAGAAAATTATGATTCAAATGTACTGAGAGAAAAATGGGGAATTCGAGACCAGGAGTATCTGGTAGGGATGATCGCTTATAACCAGTATATCAAGGCACAAAGTGCGTTTATCAAGGCCGCTGCTTCTTTTTTAAGAAATGAGGAACTGGCAAAAAGAACCAAGTTTGTCATCGTGGGGTTTGAGCACGAAGGAAACGAAGAGCTTACCGATTTAATTCGACAGTTTCACCTGCAGGATCAAATCATTCTAGCGCCTAGCGAAGTATCTCTTCCCAAGGTTTTAGGAACTTTGGATGTTTATGTCATTCCTTCGAGCAAGGCAATGTTCGGACTACAGGCTATTGAGTCCATGGCTGTTGGAACTCCCATTATCTGTGCTACTGGACCAGACGCGATCGAATGGATTGGTAGTTCGAATGCTGGCTTGTTGATGCGTTCAGGAGACTCGTTTGATCTTCAACGCAAGTTGAGGGCCATTTTGGAAAATCCAGAAGAACTGAAAAGAATGAGACAGAGGGCTGTCAAATTTGTCAGAGAAAATTATGATCGTGGTACTAGAACTGACAAATTATTGCAGCTTCTGGAGCGTGCCTTACGTAAACGTGAAAACATGCCCCTCGATGCGTAGTTATTCGGCCTTCCACTTCGCCATGTGATCCTGGATGTAATTGACCAACTGATCGATGTTGACGCGTTCTTGGGTCATGCCATCGCGTTCACGGATAGTGACTGTGTTGTCCGTAAGCCCGTCATAGTCGATGGTCACACAATAAGGTGTTCCAATTTCATCCTGACGACGGTAGCGCTTTCCAATCGTACCGCTTTCGTCATAAGTGGTGCGGAAGTTTTTCTTTAACAGTTTGTATACCTTGTCAGTCATGTCGAGAAGATCAGGTTTCTTCATCAAGGGGAATACGGCTACTTTGTATGGAGCCAATTTTGGATGCATTTTGAGTACCGTCCGTTCACCTTCTACCCGATAAGCATCACACAGAATTGCGAGAAGCGCGCGATCGCAACCCACAGAGGTTTCAATCACATAAGGTAGGTAGCGTTCTTTGGTTGATTCTTCGAAGTATTCCAGTTTCTTGTTTGAGAACTCCTGGTGACGGCGAAGGTCGAAGTCAGAACGGTTGTGGATTCCTTCAATTTCCTGCCAGCCGATTGGGAATTCATATTCCATATCGAATGCGGCGCGAGCGTAGTGAGCGAGCTCGTTCGGACCGTGTTCATGGAAACGGAGTTTCGAACGGCGAAGACCGTTGGAAAGATGCCAATCGATTCGAATCTGTTTCCACTTTTCAAACCATTCCATGTCAGTTCCTGGCTTGACGAAGTATTGCATTTCCATTTGTTCGAATTCGCGGGTGCGGAAAATGAAGTTACCCGGAGTAATTTCATTTCGGAACGCTTTTCCGATCTGGGCGATTCCGAATGGAACTTTTTGGCGGGCGCTTTGCTGAACGTTTTCAAAGTTTACAAAAATTCCCTGGGCGGTTTCAGGGCGCAGATAAACGACACTTGCCGTGTCTTCGAGTGGACCCATGTGAGTCTTGAACATGAGGTTGAACTGGCGTGGTTCAGTGAGCGTTCCCTTTTTTCCACAGTTCGGACACTCGTTGTTCTTGAGTTTTTCTTCGTCCATTTTATCTGCTCTGAAGCGAGCCTTACAGTTTTTACAGTCAACCAGCGGGTCAACAAAACCTTCTACGTGTCCAGATGCTTCCCAAGTACGAGGATGCATGAGAATGGAGGCGTCCACGCCTTCGACATCATCACGATCAGTCATGGCGCGCCACCAAGATTCTTTCAGATTCAATTTAAGCTCAATTCCAAGTGGACCGTAATCCCAGCAGGAACCAATTCCGCCATAAATTTCGGAGGAAGGAAAAATGAATCCTCGACGCTTACAAAGCGACACTAGGTC
>CAZZLF010000290.1:0-3075 GCA_964654965.1 uncultured Bdellovibrio sp. | reverse complement strand
AAACCATCTTGCCCCATCACTTCAGCGCGAATCGCTTTGCTTTCTAGCTCTTTTTGTTTTTGTTTGTGAAGCATTTCACAGCTGTAGGTGGCTTGATCGTTGCAATATATCCCGGTGATCACATCCGCCGAAGACGCACCACCGTTTTTGGTTTTTGAAATCCGCGTATTTTTGGTTCTTGATACCACTTCCCAGCCGGCTTTTGAATTACCCACTTCCACCTGATAAAGGTCAAGCGTGCGCTTGCGGAACTCTTTCTTGCTCATCGTAGAAGACTGCATGCAATATTGTCCATCCTGAAACTGACGCTCAATATGGGCTTTCAGGGTTTCTTCGGTTACTTGAGGATTGTACTTCTTCGCATCCGCAAGAATGGATTGAGTCACTTCAGTGATGTAGGCGTCGTCCAATTTGAACTTTTCGTCATTCACATAGAGATCGCGGCATTGAAACTTTTTCACATGATTTTCACAAAATGGTTTAAGATTTTCTTTTTCTTCCAATGCATCCAATACAGTGGTTTTTTTCGCCTCTTGCTTCTTGAAAAGATCGGCAGCATGGTCATCTTTTGCCCATGAAGGCGAACTCATTGGCGAGCTGATCAGAAAGAAAATCAATAAAATAGCCAGAATGACTTTTTGAGAATGGATCATAGATAACGCTCCTTTAACACAACACATAAGCCTTTATCGGAATTTGAAGTTTAAAACTTAAAGTTAACCCCAATGGGTGAGATCGTTTGGGTTGCTTTGAAAACTCCAATAATGACATTATGACAATATCCATCAAAAAAACTCCCGTTGAAAAGGAATCGTCATCACCCCCTTCCCTTCTTTTCTACACGATTTACAGCAATTTTTTGCTTGAGCAATGAACCTCAGTTAGAATCAAGAAATGAAATATCTCGTGATCATTCTTGCAAGTGTTGCTTTGTTCTTGGGTTATGTGTCCACTCGAAACGGTGAGTTTCATTATGAAAAAAATGGATTGATCCACGCACCAGCCCAACAAATCTTTCCTTATCTCGCTCAATTCAAAAAAGGTGGTGAATGGAACCCTTACGATCGACGCGATCCAAACATTAAAAGGAACTTCAAGGGAATCGAAGGCGAAGTCGGCTCAATCATGGAATTCGACGGTAACAACGATGCCGGAGCAGGTTATCTAGAACTGCTCAAAGTGATTCCGAATCAGCAAGTGAATATTAAACTCGTGATGACTCGTCCTTTCGCAGCATCGAATTTAATTACCTACACCCTGACTCCCGAAGGTGACCAAACACGCTTTTCATGGGCTATGAGCGGCGACGGCGGACTCATGGGAAAACTCATCGGAGTATTCATGGACTGCGAAAAGATGATCGCAGGTGACTTTGAAGCAGGAATCAAAAACCTGAAGGACTTAATCGAAAAACAGACACCAGCCTCATAAAGTACTTTTTGATGTACAATTAATTTGCAGTCTTTGGCTCATTCACAAAATAGACAAAATCTGCGATCGGGCCGTACTTTTGATGGATCGCCAATGATTGAAGCTCGGCATCTGTATAATCTGAAGCATCGACAAAGCGAACAACACCGACGACTTGATTTGGCGCTCTCTTCATCAAGCGGGCGACGGCTCCATCAAAATAGTCAGAGTGAAAACTTCCCACCACGAGGAATCGACGGGCGGCCATGGTATCTGCCAACATTTGAACTGCAACCACATCATCCGTTAGACACTGAGATGCAAAATAGTTTTGAATTTGCTCGTCGCTTGCATGACCCTGCATTGAAATCACGAATCGTTCAAAATAATTCTTTCCACCCATCTCAAAACCTACCGGCACGGTTCCGGGCTTTGCGTTTTCAATTCCACCTTGAGTGACTGGTTCCTTATCTTCACGAGAAAGATTTGCCCCGATCAATCGACCCCCGTACTTTTTCGTCATTTCCAAAATCGGAGCATAACTGGTGTACTTTGAACTACCCTGTGTTTGAATTAGAAATTCTTCAACGGTAATTCTTCCATTCACAAACTTTTGAAAAGCGGATTCCGTCTGTGCTTGAGTTTTGTAATTGAGGAATTCCCACGCCGTTGAGAATTGATCGTCAGGTGCTAGCGAGATCACCGCTTCCATCACCTTTGCTTGCGCCAACTGAACTGATGGCGTGTTGTGTTTTTCTCCAAGAATCACATTTCGCGCAAAAACTAAATTCATCGCCATTTCAGGCAAACCGATGACTTGACCTGTTTGGGCGTAAATGATCTTTCCGTTCCATGTTGAAGCATGTGCCGGAAGAGTTAAAATCAATGCTATCAGTGTTAAAATCAATTTCATTAGGGTAATCATATAGGAATAAATCTCTTATTGCAGTTCATTTAATAATGAAAAAAAACCCAAATGGCGTTGCTTTAAATTCAAAAAAAAGATGTATAATTAATTAAGGAGAAACGATGAAAAGTTTATTGTTCAGCATATATTTGATGTTCCTTATAGCTCCAATCTCATTTTCGGCTCCTGTAACCAGCCAGGCGTCCGGAGATGGGTGCCCTCCTCGAGGAAGGCCATTAAACCGAATTTGTTGTTTATTGAATGTTTTTGGTCCAAACGACCCTAACTGTCAGCATTCAAAAATCAACATTCAGGAAATTTCAAGCTCTGAGCTAAATCAAGCCCTGCAAACAAACACCTTAAAGTTGAGTTCCGAACAAAAAACCAAAATCAAAGCCGAACTATCAAAAAGAGTTAGAAAATAATCACTTATGCTGAAAATTAAGGCACAATCATGTGGTCTTACATTGATTTTGTTTAATAAAAATAATACGTGTCAGATTTTACACACTATCATTCATGGATGAACTCATAATACACTGATTACGAGTTCGCGATTTAGGGGGAATATGAATAATAAAAATAAAAAGCTCTCGTTTGAAGATTTAATTTGCGTTTCAGGCGGTGAATCACAAGCCATCGGTGACAAAACATTCCAGCAAGAAAAATACAGAAAACACCCTGGGCCATTTCCCGAAAGGCCTTCCCTTGCCACAAAACCCGAAGCACCTCAGCCCGAGCAAGGACTTCAAAATTCA
>CAZZLF010000289.1:0-3095 GCA_964654965.1 uncultured Bdellovibrio sp. | reverse complement strand
GGTGGGAATGGAAAACCTTGCCGGGGTATGAATAGGATCTGAGCTCCTAAGCGGGTGTCAAAAGTTTAAACAAAACCCTGGCGTGAAATTGTCTTAAGTTCTGTGTCTTCTCCGACGATAGGAAGAGGAGATGAAGAATAAAATTTTATCAAAATGGTGGATGATGGGATGGATCGCAATAGCTCCAGTAATGGTGTCAGCAGATTCTTTTCGTCTGGATCGCAACGATATGCAGTCGTTTGAGCGGTCTTTTGAGATTTGGATTCAAGATTTGGTTTATCAAATTTCGCCAAAAACTAAGGTCAACGTCATTGCTGAATTTAAATATAGTTCTAATCCCGACTTGATTCAAAACTATGAAGAAAAAATGGCTGCAAATCATCTGCCTGGCGTTCCCGATGTGATCGATTTGGACATGCATCCGACGCAAAACCCGATTTATGACCTCGTGACCCAGCAAAATGTGAAATTGATTTTTGACCGCAAGCCTAACTCGGGTGCGGAAAGAGTGATACGAGAGTTGGTTTCTTCAAAAATTTCATTGAATCCAGCCCGTGGTGATCAAATGGAATTTGATTATGTCAATGAATCCAGAGTGGTTTCCGGATTCGCTTCGACTCGAAATGGAAAAGTATTCCTTTCGTTTCTAGCAATTGCTGCACTTGCAGCTGCGGGATTCTTGTATAAAAGAAATAGAAGAAAAGTGGATGAGCGTTATTTCGCTTCTGAAAAGCTGAATGAACTGTATGACCAGTTTAATCCATCTGCAAGCATGGCATCGGTTGATCCTGAAATTTTACAGGCGTTTGTTTGCCAGCAGGAGAAAAAACTTCTCATTGAGGCGATGTCTCATGGAAGCATTGAATTTCTTCAAGCGGTACTCAGATCGTTTACCGGTAAAGACCGGATCAAGTTATTTGAAAAGTTTGAAAAAAATCGCCTGAAAGTCAGCCCAAAAAAATCCAGGTATGCACAGATTTTTTTACTCGCCAAACTGAAAGATCAGATGAAAATCGATGCCATTCGCAAGGTGGATGCATTGGTCGAGGTGATGGAGCAGTCCCAATCAAAGAGGGAAAGCATGAGCGAAAGTTTCAATGAATTGAAAAATTCAGAAGTTTCAAAAGTTACAGAAGAAAATGAGGTCAGCTATGAACAGTCCGTTTAAGAGAATGATCGGGTGGTCTGTATTGCTAGGGTCCCTGGTTTTGCAAACGGGGGTATTTGCCCAGGAAAACACCGTGGTCAAAGAAGAGGCCTATGCGCTTGAGAATCTGTATCAGCAAAAAGCACAGCAGACACTCGAGAACCTTTTGAATCCTGAAGATTATACCGTCGTTGTCTCGGCATCGATCCGGAATGATGAGGCCAAACTGAAGGAATATCAGGAAATGATGGATCGGAAGTTTCTTCCGGGGTTGGTGATCAATGATCCTGCGGGATTCTCGGATCAGCATAATCTTTTGCATGGCTTGAAACAAAAAGTCGAAATCCAGGTTGTCTTGACTGACAAGGTTCCTGCCGATCGCGATGCGTTGGTCAAAGACCTTCTTCGTTCAAAGTTAAAACTCAGCGAAGAAATGGGTGATGTGATTACTGTTTCAAGAGCTGTTCAGAGAATGCCGGCTTCTGAAGTCATTTCCGCGAAAAAAATCCCAGAGTTGACCGGAAAAATGATCGGGTTTTTGATCGTTCTTGCTGGAATCATCGCTATGGCAATGGCGTTATGGTACCACCGTCGTCGTGAAGAAAAGCGGATGCAGGAGTCGATCCTGAATGCAAACTTCACCGAAAAAGAAAAAATCAGACAGGCGGTCGAAGAAGAAAGCCGCAGTACTGAAGAACAAGCCAAAGTGGGCAAGACTCCGGAAGAAATTGAAGAAGAAGCACGCCAGCTTAAGGAAAAAGTTCAGAACGAAAGCAATAACCTCGTTAAACTGGCGGAAGAGCATCTTTCTATCGTGATGAATGCGATTGAAGAGTACGTCGCTGCCGGAAATATAACCCAGATGACTCAGATATTCGAAAGTATCGGATGGGAAGATTCCCGCCGTATGTTCAGAAATATTTCTTCCAAGATCTGGAACAAGGTTGCGGCCAATTTGCGTGATCGCGAAGAAGACCCGACCGATGCAGAAGTGTACGAGTCGCTTCATGCGTTCAACCGCTTTGCTCTTTCTCATGTTCTAGAGAAAGCCGGAAACAATATGGATAACCCGTTTGCATTCATCTTCAAACTCAGTCATTCCAACCGGATCGACCTGTTGAGTGGAGAAAGCGCTTATCACATCGGTCTGATTTCAATCTATTGTTCTGGTGCGCAGATGGGACAGTTGATGGACGGTCTTCCGCAGGAAAAACGCGATGACATCTTTTTCAATATCAGCAAGATTCGCAATCTTCCTGAGGCTGAAGTCAATGAGAGCGTACGCAAACTGGTGAGCAGATTAGAAGCCATCAAGAAAGATCCGTCGATTCACATCGATGGGCTGGGCATCGCTGCCCGATTTATTCGCAGTCTTGATCCGTTGAAAGAGGAAGAGTTGTATCGTTCAATCCGGGAAAAGCACCCGGAACAATCCGAGCAACTTCGAAGAGCCCAGGTCATGTTCGATGATGTTCCTTATTATCCACAGGAACAAATTCGTAAAGTGATTGGAAATCTCGATGCTCAATCCGTCGTGAGTGCATTGGCAGGATACCCCGGTGAATTCGTAGAAGCGTTTCTGGCAATGATGCCGACTAAAAAGGCTCTCATGATTCAGAACGATCTCTTTCATATGACCGAAGCACCGCCTCCTTATCAAGGTGCGGTAGCTCGCAGGAGTATTACCGTGAAGGTCGAAGAAGAATTTGAAAAAACTCGTTTTGACATTGCCGCTTACTGGGATTCATTCAATCAAGGAAGTGTTGAGCATGAACCAACTCAACTGATTGAGGAAAATCAAGCCGATGATCAGGGCCTTCGTCTGGTGAGTGAGCAAGAACAGGCGGATCAAGCTGAATCTCAAGAGTCAAGTGGTGAACAAGAACAAGATCAGGATCAAGATAAAAAGGAATCCGCTTAAGAAGCGGTATTGAAAAAGGGAGATAAA
>CAZZLF010000288.1:0-3096 GCA_964654965.1 uncultured Bdellovibrio sp. | reverse complement strand
GCATAGTGATGCCCATAATTAAAAACTCCGTTCCAGACGTTAGCGTGGGAATTTACGGATAGAAACAGAACAAAAATCGAGATCGTTCTCATATAACCTCCAATGGCATGTTTCCGATTCCTACGGAATCACAGACATTGCTTCCCGTTTTTTTCTTGCCCTCTTGAGGACAAATTTCAGTGCGAATAATGTATTCGATCATTCCTGCAAAACCGTTATTATTGGTAGGATTGATGAGGTTGATCTTTTCCATAAAATCAATTTCTTTTGTCTGACGACTTTCAGTCCAAGAATTTCCAGTAATCCAAGACCACAACCAGACCACAAAAGACTCCGGTGAGATAAGCGATGCAAGCAGGGTACTAACCGGCTTTCCCTTATCCAGATCATAACGGACCACTTTTGCACACTTGCGATTGTATTGCTTTCCATTGTCATTCTTGCCGGTGTTGAAACTGGTAAAAGTATGGTACATGCTGCCGTCAAAGAGGCATGATGTCACACAGGATTGCGACTTTCTGGCTGCTATCGCATTTCTGATCGGCCCTAGGGTGAACACTCCGACAATCGTATCCATGACCGTTCTCACGAGTCCGCGGTTATTCGCACAAACGTCCATCAGGGCCTTCAACTGAGGGTGCTGTTTTGCCTGGAATACCTTACCAAACTTTTCATCCTGCATTTTTTGGGCTCTTCCCAAAGTTTCAAAAGAAAGCATGCTTGGAACAGAAAGTTCATTTAAAAACTGCTGAGCGCTGACCAGATTACAGATCGCCATTTGGGGAGAATTAATCGCAAATGGTGACGGTTTTTTCACACAGTCCGCAATCAACTTCGAAGATTCTGTCCCGGCAAGACTACAAAGGGGTTTTGCTTCCTGACTGAGCTTGGTGACACTGTTTCGAACTTCTTCCAGCGTTTTTTTTATGGCATCGTTCATCGCCGGAGTCTGAATCACTTGATCAAGATTACTAAGATCATCCTTTAGGGAACTGATCACCTCATGAGCTTGTCTTCGAATTACCCAGGGAAAAGCTCCCAGAACGTAAGAATACCACTTTGTCCCGTTGTTTCCGCTGTAAGTCAGATCCAGCCTATAGGTCCACTCATCGACCCCTGATGCTTTGGGATATTCACCGCAAGAAAGCTTGGAACCGATTTGTTGTTGATTCACTTCTCCGATGTCGCTTCCACCAGAAACCTTGTGCCCGACTACCGAGCAAAGAGGATAAGCAAGTTGTTGACCGACGAATTTTTTATTTTTCAGATCTGATTCATTTAGGTCCAAATCCAAATTCTGATGGTAATAACCGTAAATCTTCCATTCCATCTGGTTTTTGACTTGCGAGATGAGCTTGTTTCTCAAATCGGTACATTTAGGAAGAATCGCCTTGCACACTTCCCCAGTGGCATTTTTTACCACTCCGGCATCATCCAAACAAGGAACTCCACCGGCTTGTGCAGATACAGCCACCAAGAGCAACATCAATGAATTCACAAAATGGACAACTTTCATCATTACCCCCAAAAAAATTGTCATGCTGATTACTCAGCAACACCCTATTCAAAATTTTATCGAATCAAATTATAATATTCAATATGCATATAATAATTAAACTTTCCTCATTTACCGTCTCAATGATTCTCATCGCATTTTCGCTTCAAAGCAAACCAGCGCGAGCTGATTCCAAGAATGATTTTTTCAAACAGTCCTTGGAACTCATTCAAAAAAAGAAATTCAATAAAAAAGCCGCTGATCAGCTTTATCAAGATACCGTGATTCAGGAGCGGACCCAGAAAGTGAATGCGATGTCATCTGACAATACCGCTCACAATGAGAAATTAAGCAAAGAGATCGAAAAGAAGGAATTTGACGAAAGCGAAGTCAAGAATGCTCCAGGCTCTAAGGAAAATCCGATCGATATCAAAACCGGACTTTCAAAGCTGGATCAAAAACCACTCGAAAAAAGCAGCGATTCGGATTCAAAAGCTACGGACTCTAAGCCTTCAAAAAAGCCGGTGGCCCAAAAGGAAAAACAGAATAGATCTACCACTCCTTCAGAGCCTACCATCAAAGTAGACGACTCCAACCTTCCAGACGAAGTCAGCTTCCCTGGAAGGTCAGAATAGTCCTGATGGATTTTGATTACTTGGTCAATAACAACTGATTTGAAGGGAGAGCTCCAAGCCAGTCCTTCATGATGTTGATCGATTCTTGAACTAAAGGATTTTGAAGCCACAGCTCACGACGCCCTTGAGCTGTGCTTGCCTTTTCTTTCTTTTCTTTTCTTTTGTCCTTATCTTTACCGGACTTATTGATGATCTCGGCGACCTTGACCCAGCCTTCGTTTTTCTTGATGTCTTCCAGATCCTTCACGATTTCCTTGAAGTCACTGTTTTCAGAAACTCGTTTCGAAGATTTTTCTTTCAGCATCTTCACGAGATCCGGATGCACCGGCTTCCAACCCTCTGTTACGTTCTTAGAGTTTGCCGTCTCTAAAGAAATGAATGGCTCTGTTTTTGCCGGTGGAAGGGCATAATCCATAAACTGCTCGCCCATATCATCAATATCCAGATAAGTTGGCATGGAAATATCAGAGCTAACCCCACCAAACTGTGTGGAAACGCCTCCCGGCAGGTAGAACATTTGAGTGGTAAGCTTCATGGCTCCAAGCCCCAATGGCAGTCCGGTCAACTCCTGAACGCTTCCTTTTCCATAGGTATGATCACCGCCGACGATCAACGCTCGCTTGTAATCCTTCATTGCTCCTGCAAGAATTTCAGACGCCGAAGCACTTTGTCGTGTGGTCAAGATCATCAAAGGCCCGTTGTAAAAAATCTTGGGATCTTCATCCGAAAGAATATCCCGATTTTTCTTCCCATTGATGGTGGCTACCACCGAACCGGTCTTGATGAACAATCCTGCGATTCTTACTGCATCCTGAAGCAATCCCCCACCGTTGGAAGAAAGATCTAGAATCATTCCATCCACTTTTTTCGAAACCGCTTCTTCCACGATTTTTTTCATATCGTCATAACAGTCTCGAGAATTGTTATCGCTACCACCATAGAATGAAGGCAAAGCCACCAAAGCGA
>CAZZLF010000287.1:0-3097 GCA_964654965.1 uncultured Bdellovibrio sp. | reverse complement strand
ATTCAAATGAGTTAAGGGGCTAGGTTTTGCCAAATTTCGTTTCGACGAAGAAACCAAATCATCAAGGGGGAATTAAACCGGGCAAATTCAGCTTCACCTTGAGTTTTAACTCCATCGTGTTTCAGGATATTTTGAAATTCTTCAAGTTTTTCAAGGTAGCGATCCTCTGACCAAGAACCAGAATAGGAAAAAACTGCGACCTTGCGGGATGGAATCTGACGAAGTTTGATTCGGGGATCATTGGGTTCAGGAAGGTTTTGAAGAGTCGATCCAGCCGGCATGACAAATTGGATCAGATAACCAGAAGCTGATTTAGACTGGCTAACCGGGGCCGTCATGGCAATTTTTTCAGCCTTGGCGCTTTGAGACTGAGTTACTGGAGCGGTCATGGCTATTTTGACTTTTGAACGGTTGTTGCCAAAAATATAATCGGCAAGAATTCGAAAAGCCTGGTTTCCGGAATTCTCAAAGTTTGCTTGAACCAGTGTCTCAGCCACACAATAACCAGAATAGTCACGTATTTCATATTGATCTGCTTTTTTTTTAACAACATAGGACGGCTCTTCAATCGCCATGGCAAATCCTCCAACAAACAAGAATAAAATTGCGAAAACAATCCATTTCATGGTCTTGAATCATCCTACCACCAATGACTTAAAAAATGCTCCTGTATCTTTTCTGCATTTCATCAATGAGATTCATTCACTCCACTATAAAAAGTATGAAAACCAAAAAAAGCCGTTTTCTAAAACCTGACCACTTCACAATTTTTTACACAAAAAACGAATATTAAATACTAGACTCCTTTCATCGGAAAAATGAAAAGACTCAATTAGATGCTACCATTTTTTTGAAGTTAACCCGTGAAATGGAGAAAATTATGAAAACTGTATTTAAAAAAACAATTCTTGGTCTGATGATGACCGCCACTCTTTCTAACGCTGCATTTGCAAGTAACTGCGAAAATGCGTATGACTCAAAAGCAATCAAAAGAGGCGCACTCAATATGGGTGTAACTGGCGCCATAGGAACTGCAATGTTCTTCACTGGCCTTACCCCCCTCTTTCTGATTGGCGCGCCAATCATTTTGGGAACGAAGGCGATCATCAATAAAGGTGTGATCAGAAATCAATTTGATGACGTGAATGACGCAATCAAGTCCTCAATCTACAAAGATCTCAATAACAAGCAATTTCTGAAAATTGCTAAAAAGATCAATCATGAATCAAGAAAAAAATTCAACTTAGAGATGGACAACGAAACCATTGCGAAATTGATCTATGAAGCAGATGTTCGCATGGATATCTGCCCTTTAATTAGAACCACCAAAGACGGTGAGGAAATTCGCGGAGCAATGCCACTCAAAGGATTCGTGAAGTACATCGCCAACGTTGCTGGAACTGGTGAAACCAAAATCAAAATCGTGAATCAGATCCAGTCTGAAGAATAATCCAGACCAACAAATTCCAAACTGTCCGTATCAATTCCATCTCATCATTCCCGCGCGGTTCCGAAAGGAGTCTCGCGGGAATGTTCAGAAAAGCCGGACATCCAAATCACTTCAACTACAAACTAAATATTCTCAAAAAGAGAGAAAGAGATACAACATGAAAAATTTTATGTTTTCCCTAATCGCACTGAGTTTTACCGCGACTTCCTTCGCGGGAGAACTCTGTAAAAATAAAGCTTACCGAATCGGACGTGCGTTGGATTACGTTTATAATCCGCTCCCAGTAAAAGGAACGAAAGTATCAGTCCAAAAAATGGGTGAAACCCAGACTACTGAAAAATACTCGGTAGACTTTCAAGTTCCGCTCAACGGTGGCGCCACTTCATATACGATTATACTGGAAAAGGAATCATGCTTCCTCAAACACGCAAACATGATCTCAAACTAGGAATCTTATCATGAATAAACATATTCTAAATACATTGGCTCTAGGATTATTTCTGGGAATCTCAGGTTCTCCAAGCCAGGCATGTCGGCTCGAAGGCAAAATTATGTCCATTACCACTCATAAGAATACTGCGATTGCGACCTTCGATAATGGAAGACAACTCAGTTTCGACCGAAACGGAATCTACCTACCCGTACTAGAAAAAGCAGCATCCAGTGGCAACCCGGTCTGTATTTCGAACTTGGGGTATAACCCTCCTGATTCAAAAAATGGCTTACCCTGTTCAAGTGGTAATCAATGTTGATATACCTCGCACTAACCCTGACCTTCCACCAGAAAGTGGTTGCGTAAAAAGCGGAAAAATCAAGCGAGTGATCGTGAACCCGAACTATGCTTGGTTTTATCTTAGTGACGGTTTCAACATGAGACTGAAACACTGGTCGAAAAAAATTCCTGCACTCTATGATGCAGCCGTCATGAAAAAAGATATTTGCGTCACGGTGATGAATCTCGACTCGAGCGGACCGGACTGGGGAATCCCACGCAAAATCAATGTGAATGGTAATCCAATCGGAAAATGAACAATGTTCAAATTGTGGATAGAAATGGAAATCAATTTTGGATTAGAAATCAAGGATGAAATTAAAAAGAATTTATTCGGCTTTTAATTTGTACGACTGTCTGTTCACAGCCACTTTCAAATTTTTTTGCTTTGAGTAAAGTGAGATGAGTTTTCGGAGTCGGGCCAGGCTCTGTTCGCTGACATCTTCACCCCAGATTAATCTGATCATGACTTCGGCTTGAAGGGGTTCCTTTGCATGGGTCAATAAGAAATCCAGTCTGTCCATTTTTGAAGGCATGGATTTGATTTTTTCTTCATCCCATACGGTTTCTGATGCGAATTCCTCGTATTTTTTCATGGCCTGCGAGAAAAGACATTCGTCACCGGCGAAACGAAAGTCTTCCTGATAAAGATCAGGATTGTGCCGGTGAAGCTTGTTCCAATACTTTTTGGCCAGATCAATGCTTCCGCTAGAGAGATTCTTAATCACTTCCAGCTGCTCATGCAGTTCAGGAGGCACGCGAACATGAATAGATTTCTTTTCGAGGCTCATTGGTCTAGTAGAAAAAAAGCCCGGATTTCTCAACGGGCCGAAGTCCGGCGTTTAGTCCGGAGAGGGAGATAGATTTCATGCGGC
>CAZZLF010000286.1:0-3097 GCA_964654965.1 uncultured Bdellovibrio sp. | reverse complement strand
TGTATTCAAAGGGAACAAATCCCCAGAAACGACTGTCTTTGGAGTTATCCCGATTGTCACCCATCACAAAGTACTTGTTTTCTGGAACCCTGATTTCAGGCATATCGACTGAATAATAACTTTGTGTGTCGATCATGATGGTCCCAGTCGTGTGGTCGAATTGATCGTGATAAACCTTCATCCGATCAGGAGTATAAGACACGGTGGAGTCTTCCAAAGATTTGAATATTTTATTGAGTTGGTCATCAGGTACCGGGGTTCGATTGTAAGGCTTTCCATTCAGATAGATGATTTTATTTTTCATCTCCACGGTGTCTCCAGGAATCGCCACAATGCGTTTGATGAAATAAATGGAAGGGTCTTCAGGGTATTTAAATACAATAATGTCGCCTCGAGCCGGTTCCTTGGTTCTAAAGAAATAGAGCGGTTTGTCTAAAAACCATTCGGTAAACGGTACCCTTAATCCATAAGCAAGCTTATTCACAAAAATCTGGTCACCCACGAGCAGGGTAGGAATCATGGAGCCGGAAGGAATTTTGAAGGCCTCTAAAAAGCTGGATCGAATCACTAAAACAATCAATAGCGCAGATCCCAATGAGCTGAAATTACTCCAAAGCCACTTTGCAGTAGAGGGTTTTAATGCGGATGGGTTCTTCTTTTTTTCCTTCGCTTCTTCTGCCATAATAAAAATACTTTAAACCCCTTTTGATGCAATTACTAGCTCGATACCTAGGCATGACTTTTTTTAAGAATCTGATGCTGGCCCTTTTAGGCCTGACCGGACTCTTTTTCTTTCAAAACGTCATTACTCAGCTCAATGAGTACAGCTTTTACCAAATGATGGTTTACAGTCTTTACGACATTCCCAGAATGATGGTCGTTGTTGCGCCGCCCGCAACTCTGATTGCAACGGTGCTCACTTTTTCTGCCTTGAGTAGGACCAATGAGCTGGTGGCGTTTCACTCGATCGGGATCAGCTTAATGCAAATGATCGGGGTATTGTTCCCAATTGTCTTTGTATTCTGTTGCTCTTCACTGGTAGTTCAGGATCTTGTACTGCCGGTATTTCATGAGAAAAAAAGTCTTTATTACTGGAGAGAGATCAAAAAAAGACAGGATTTTTTTCTCGACGTAAAACAAGATAAGATCTGGTATCGCTCGAACAACCTGATCTATAATTTACGCAACTTTGATCCCAAAACCGGTCGGATCTTGGGTGTCGGAGTTTATGTATTTTCTCCTGAATTTGAACTGGAAGAACTGCTGCAAGCAGAAGAAGCAAGTTTCAACGGAAAAAACTGGCTTTTGACCGAGGGTAAATCGACTCGGTTTGATCCAATGACGGGATTTCCGGTGGTTTCTCCATTCCGATCAAAAACATTGAGTATCAAGGAAACACCAAAAGACTTTAAAGTAATTGAAAAAGAGGTCGATCGCCTTCGGATCAAGGAGCTTGCAAGATTTATTGAACGAAACAAGCAAAGTGGAATTGACTCAAAGGTTTTTGAAGTCAAATTGCATTCCCGATTCAGCCTTAGCTTTATACCCATCATCATGTGTCTTTTGGCGCTGCCATTTTCAGTGAGCCGATCTCGAGAGGGAAGATTGGGTCGTGATTTGACCATGGCTATGGTCATCACCTTCTGTTATTGGCTGAGTTATTCCATTTGCCTTTCACTAGGGCAGAATGGAATGCTTCCGCCTGTTCTAGCCGCGTGGGCACCTTCCATGGTATTTGGTGTTCTGGCAGCTGTTTTACTGAAAAAAATGGTCTGATAGGAATGAAGTCACGATGTCGAAACTGAAAATTTATACCTTTCCTGATCCAGTTCTGGCAAAAAAAGCCTTGCCTGTTTCTCGTGTTGACCAGAGCTATTTCAAGATCGCTGATGACATGTTGGAAACGATGTATGAAGCACCCGGAATTGGCCTCGCCGCAAATCAGGTGGGCCTACTGGAAAAACTGGTTGTCATTGATGTTGACTATGATCCCGATGAAGATTCTGATGAACCAAACCCTGATCTAGAGTTAACGAAAAAAAATCCAATTATTTTGATCAATCCTGAAATCATTTATCGGGAAGGTTCAACCATCACCAAAGAGGGTTGCTTGTCGGTTCCCGATTTTCGCTCGGAAGTGAAGAGGGCTGAAAAAATAAAAGTTCGTTATCAAAATGTAGATGGATTAGAAAAGGAATTGAGCGCTGAAGGATTGCTGGCTGTTTGTATCCAGCATGAATTGGATCATTTGGAAGGTACACTTTTTATCGATCGACTAAGTCCGCTGAAAAAAGATTTTGCAAAGAAAAAGCTGATCAAGGCCAAGAGGGAGCGGGAGCAATGAAATTACGAACGGTTTTCATGGGAACTCCGGAATTTGCAGTTCCAACGTTGAAAAAACTGATTGAAGAGACAGACGTGGTCGCAGTCTATACCCAACCAGATAAACCGGTGGGGCGCGGACTCCAACTTCAGCCTTCACCCGTGAAAAAAGTAGCAATCGAACATCAAATACCGGTTTTTACTCCAGAAAAAGTTTCATTACCTGAAGAAGTTGAAAGTCTAAAAAAATACCAGGCTGATTTTTTTGTCATTGTTGCGTATGGACAGATTTTAAAACTTTCCGTAATCGAAACGCCTAAATACGGTTGCATCAACATTCATTCATCCTTGCTTCCACGCTGGCGAGGGGCTGCCCCGATTCACTGGGCATTGATGTCAGGCGATTCTGAAACGGGAATCACCACGATGAGGATTGTTCCCAAGCTGGATGCAGGAGATATTTTGTTGCAGGCTAAGACAAAAATCTCAACTCAAGATACAGCAGAGACACTTCATGATCGACTCAGTTTGATGGGGGCAGAATTGATCCTTCCCACTTTAAACGGAATTGTTGAGGGATCGATCCAACCCATCGTTCAAGATGAATCAAAAGTGACTTACGCCCATAAGCTCACCAAGGAAATGGAAATGATCGACCCTAAAAAAACCTGCAAGGAAATCGATCTGCAAGTGAGAACTTTGAATCCTTGGCCTGGAACCAAAATTGAAACGACATCAGGGTTAAAGGTTAAAATTAAAAAAGGAAAACCGGGGC
>CAZZLF010000285.1:0-3121 GCA_964654965.1 uncultured Bdellovibrio sp. | reverse complement strand
CACTCCCGAAACCAAAGCCTATGTTCGCGGTGAAGGGTTTTTGGGAGACAAATTTCTTGAATTGAAACCGGTGAAATACATCGGTAAGCATCACATGGATTCAAATTCCAGTTTGCTTTACAAAGTTTTTGGAATCGAAAGCGCCTATGCTGATGAAGCTCCCAAAAAGGGAAAGCAAGTGCAGATGGGTGAAAAACCCGCTGACATGGAAGTGATGATGAATCAATTGAACAGCGTCATGGGTGAAGTAAAAGGAATCACCAGTTCATTGAAAGAATCGATCAATCCAGAAGAGATCAGAAGCACGATCAAGCAACTGAACAAAACTCTTGAAGAAGCATCAAAAACCTTTTCTCCTCAAGGTGGATTGACTCAGACAGCACAAAGAACCTTGATCAAGTTGGAAGACACGATTGAGCAATTTCGAGACCAGCTCACCCGAATCAATCAGGGGCAAGGGTCAGTCGGAATGATCTTGAACGATCCGACTTACGCTGAAGAAATTAAAAAAGCACTTTTGAATCTGAACAAACTTTTGGGTCGTGCCAGTGAAATGCGTCTTTCCGTTTCACTCGGGGTGAATCAATTGAATGAATACAATGCCAGCCGTGGTGAGTTCATGATCACCATCTGGCCTAAATCCACACGTTATTATTTGCTAGGGCTATCCTCAGATCCTCGCGGTACGATCACCCAAGAAACGATCAGTACCTCAGTTGGCGGAACCAACACCGTTGTTCAATCGACCAAGGTAAATTATGGGGGTTTTTCGCTTACTGGAATGGTGGGGACCTTGTTCTTCAAACGCTTTGATGTTGCTGTCGGAGTGCATCATAGTGACGGTGCGGCTAGCTTAGGCATTAACCTCGGGCCTGAGTCCAATGTGGAAATGATCCAATTCCGGAATGAGGTTTACTTCCGTGGAAAGACCATCAACGGAGCTTGGACCGCTCAGCCAGACGGCCGTAGCACATTGATATTACAGCCATTTTCCATTTTTTACTTAGCGGGTGGCGTTGATGGGTTTCGTAAAATCAATGGAAAGATTTCGACCTTTTTGGGTGGCGGTCTTCGTTTTGATGACGATGATATTAAACTATTGTTCTCATTCTTGTAATTTCTGGGCTTTTAGCCTATTGTCTAGAATCTAAATTAACTTAAATCCTGATCTGTGTTGAAGCAGGTCATTTATGGAGAATTATTATGCGCGAAAAAGTAAGACTCATTTCGTCTGCGAAAACGGGTTACAGCTACTACACTACTAAAAATAAACAGAAACAAACCGACAAGATCCAATTGAAAAAATATGATCCAGTCGTTCGTAAGCACGTTTTGTTCACTGAAACAAAAATGCCAAGCCATTCTAAGAAATAATAGAAAGATTATAGGAGCTATCCCATGAAAGAAGGAATTCACCCCATTTATCGCGATGTCATTTTTAAAGATCTTCAGAGCGGTCACTCATTTTTGACTCGTTCTTGTGTTCAAACTAAAGACACCATCACTTGGGACGACGGAAAAGAATATCCATTATACAAATTGGAAATTTCTTCCAAGTCTCATCCATTCTACACCGGTCAAGACAAGCGCGTCGATACTACCGGACGTGTAGAGAAGTTCATGAACAAGTACAAAAACCTCAAAAAGTAATTTTTGAACCGTTTTTCCTCCATTAGGCCTAATTAGCAGTAGGACCTGATTGAAAAGCTCCGGAGAAATCCGGAGCTTTTTTTATTTTTGTATCTGAATAGCTTTAAGCGGTATTGAATCGTGTTTGGAATGTGACTTAAGGCCAAGGTTTAGTTGCCGGTGACTAGCGGTGTGCTATTTCCGATCGTGAGGGTAAGGTCATCTTTCAAAGTCTTGGTCAGTTGATCATCCTGGCAAAACACGGCTGTTTCATGACTGTGCTCCGCCGAGTAGGTTTCAAAATTATAACTTCCAATGGCCGTAACCACATCGTCCACAATTGCCACCTTCGAATGAATGTACTGAAAGTGTTGCCAAACTTCAAAGTTCGGTACGCCAGCAAGTAGTTCCAATTTTCCTCTACGAACTAACGTGTTGAGATACCCGGTGATGTCATTCATCTCTTTTTTGAAAAACTTTTCAAAAGGGGAATCTGTTTTAGGATAGGTTTTAAGAAAGCCTCCATCGATTCCATTGGTAATCAAGCTTACTGGAATTCCGGATTTTGCTTTTTCAAAAAGCTGTTGATAGATTTTTGTGCTCCATTTGGTATGAAACAATGGGTTCTTTTGAAAGTTCACGATCTGGGTGGTGAGATCGATTTCTTTTTCAGCGAGCGAGAAAGTCGCAAGGTAAGCTTTCGAAATTTTATATTTATCGGCATGAGGCCCCTGGGAAATGAAGCGACAAAGGCCAGGTGAATGATGAGTGAGCCAACTATCGTAGTTTTCACTGCCTCTCCATTGTTGTTTTCGTTGCGCCTCTTTGTCAGTGATCACTTTATTTTTGTAGAAAGTAGGGAATGCATTTTTTGTAAATCGTTCCCAAAGTTGGATGTAATCATCCAACATGTCAGTGAGAATGGGGCCTTCCACTCGCACATCGGTATCTTTGTTGAAATGATTATAACCCGTAGCCTTATGCGCTCGATCTACCAGGTTTTGACCACCGACCACTCCTCGAACACCGTCGATGACAAAGTATTTGGAGTGAAAAAGCCCCTGGTTGCGTCCAAAGCGAAGTAAGTCATCGGCAAGTGCAACCTTCACCCCTCCTTGACGGAGTCTTTTGATGGTTTTATTGAAAGCAACCTGTCCCCAAACCTTTTCCATGATCACGCGAACATCTAATCCTTGCTGAGCTTTTTCAATCAAGGCATTGATGATTTTTTTGGATTCATCGGTATAGGCGAAAGACATTACAGCAACAAATACAAAACTTTTTGCCTCCTTCACCATTTTGATTTTTTCAGAATACGAAGATTGATTGACCATGAGGCGGAGTTGGTTTCCTCCGGTGAGTTCCGTTCGAGTTTCAGAATCGAGAAGTAAATGATAGTCCTTTCCCCAGAACGGAGATGTAGATGCAGGAGAACGTGATGTGAGTTCTGCATCAGGTATTTGGTCCATATCAGCCAAGCTGAAAAGGGGAG
>CAZZLF010000284.1:0-3141 GCA_964654965.1 uncultured Bdellovibrio sp. | reverse complement strand
TTTTTTTTAATGAAATGAAAGCATCGCTCATGTAAATATGAATCATGCAAAACGTATTACTGATTGATGATGACATTGAAATTTCAACCGCTGTAAAAGAGTCACTGATTCCGTTGAATATCAACGTAGAACAGTGCCAAAACATTCAAGATGGCTATACCAAACTTCTTGAGAAACAATTTTCGCTGATTCTAATTGATATTCATTTACCCGATGGAAGCGGTTTTGACCTTTATCAGAAAATACTTTCTACCGAACAATTTAGAACCATTCCGGTCGTATTCCTGACTGCAAATGACGATCTGGGAAGTAAAATCAGCGCCTTTTCACTGGGTGCAGATGATTACGTCGTTAAGCCGTTTCACCTTCTGGAACTGAGAGCAAGGATTGAGAGAAGATTAAAAAGCAAAATTCCCCAATCGCTGATCAATGACCATTACAGCACCGGTCCATTTACATTTGATCTCAGCTCTCAAACGTTAAAAATTGCGGGCAACAGGCAACCCATTTCATTGACACCTCGTGAATTTAAAATTCTACTTTTACTCGCTAGAAATCCTAATCGAATATTTTCAAGAGATGACATTCTTGATAAAATTTGGGGCAAAGATATCCATGTTACCGATCGTACAGTAGACGCACATATTTGTTATATTCGTAAAAAGTTAGAGAATCACTCTAAGATGATCCGTTCACTTCCCGGAGAGGGATATCGCTTGCAGCTCCAGGAGTCTGTTTGATGACCATTCCTCCTCAGCTGGTGGATGATTACCTGAAACGTAGATGGATAGATCTAGATTACTGTAAAAACGCCCTAATGCAGAAAGATTATCCTTCTCTAAAGCAAGTTGGCCATCGTTTGAAAGGCAATGGGGCGATGTTTGGTTTTCCAGAAATCAGCTCCATTGGCAAAGATCTCGAACGAGAGGCGACTCTGGAAGATCAAGAACGAGTTCAATCCATAATCGAACTTTACGAAGTTACTCTTTCCAATATTGTTAGCAACAGAAACTCTTAGTTACTTTTTGCTGCCTCACTGAGGATTGGCACCTACTTTGCTTTCTGTTTCAATGTTGGAGGATCAATGTTGTCAGAACTAATTCAAAGCTCTTTTTATCGTCACCAAAACCCATTCGAAATTTCAAAAAATTCACAACTAAACCATAAATATAAAAACCAAAGAGTACTCGTTATCGATGATGACTCGAACGTTCTTAACCTAGTAAGATCGATCTTAGTTGATTTTTCAAATCTTGAGGTATTTACCGCTAATGACCCATTTGAAGCGATGGATATCCTGAATCATCAAGTAGTGGATTTGATCATTCTAGATTGGTCTTTACCCATGATGTCAGGGCCAGAGACCCTACAAAGGGCTGAGCACATTCTCAAGACTGATCCAAACGTCCCACTTGAATGGGAGAAAAAAAAGGCGAATGTCATTCTCTTTACGGTGCAAGAAAAGAAAGAGTGCAAGTCCGTGAATTCCGAACATTTCAAATATGCTGGATATATTCCGAAGAATGGGTCAAATTACGAAACCATTTCCAACAGTATTTTGCGGTTTCTCAATCATCGTTAACCCTGGATTTCCATTTCCTTGAGTTTTCGATAAAGTGTTTTACGGTCAATATCCAATTCTGAAGCTGTTTTATCCTTCATTCCATTATTCTTTTCCAAGACCATCCGAATGTACTTTTTAACGAGCTCATCAACGGTCATCGTCGGATTTTGGCTGTGATTGCTCTGTAAAAATAGTCGATCTACTTCGTTGGATGGTTTGGCAATCAAGCTGTGACCCATATCCGGCAAGTCCTCTACATTGATTTCCCCTGTTTCATCACAGAGGATCACAGCTCTTTCAACCGCATTTTCAAGCTCACGTACATTTCCTGGCCAAGAATATTGCTGAATTGCCTCTAATGCGTCCTTGGTAAACACCCTGTTTTGAAGACCATTTAATGCTGAGTATTTACCCAGAAAAAATTCTAACAATGGAAAGATGTCTTCTTTTCTTTCCCTGAGCGGAGGGATCTTGATTTCAATCACATTTAATCGAAAAAAAAGATCTTCCCGGAATCTGCCTTCTGCAACCTCTTTTCTCAAATCCCGATGGGTAGCCGAAAGAATTCTCACATCAATTGTTCGATACTTGTTTTCTCCGATTCTTTTAATTTGCTTTTCCTGGAGTACTCTTAAGATTTTTGCTTGTAGTGGCAAACTCAGATCCCCGATTTCATCCAAGAACAAGGTGCCGCCTTCGGCTTCTTCAAAAAGACCTATTCTCTTGTCAATCGCACCTGTAAAAGACCCCTTGGCGTATCCAAATAGTTCGGACTCCAAAAGACTTTCAGGAATGGAAGCGCAGTTAATCGCAACAAATTCTTTTTTATTCCGTGGTCCCATATTGTGAATTGCTCTTGCAACCACTTCCTTACCTGTTCCGCTCTCACCACCAATAAAAACATTTGCCTGGCTATGAGCGACTCTTCTAGCCAGATCGATCACCTTTTTAAAGGCTAGGCTTTTACCGATAATGCCGTCTGGAAAACTGCCTTCCTTGATTTGAATTGCAGTCTTTAAGTTTACGTTTTCATTTTTGATTTTTTTAAAATAAAGCGCTCTTTCTACACCAATCAATAATTGTGGAAGAAAAATCGGTTTGATCAAAAAATCATAAGCGCCTGCATGGATCGACTCAATCGCAGTTTCAATGGTTTTATTTGATGTGATCATGATAATTGGAATGTCCAATCCTGAAGCCATTAACTTGCGAGTAAATTCAATTCCATTCATATTCGGCATCTGCAGATCAGAAATGATCACATCTGCGGTCACGCGACCTTTCGCGAAATCATCCAAAACCTTGATGGTATCTTTCTCAACTTGAACTTCAAAACCCTTGGGCTTGAAGAATGCAGTTAATAGTTCCTGAATTTCAACATCATCATCTAAAACCAATATTTTTGCTCTTAACCCGTTGTCCATAGAGAGATCGATTAGCACAAGGGCTTATTTTCCCCTAGAAAATAGCGAAGAATTGCCCCTTGTTGAAAAATCTTAATCTAAAGAAACTCAATGCAGGGTCTAAAAGGTGGCATTGCACTTGAAAAACTGGATGCGACAAATGGTGATGACTGT
>CAZZLF010000283.1:0-3141 GCA_964654965.1 uncultured Bdellovibrio sp. | reverse complement strand
TCAACGCGGATCTTCTTTTCTGCATACTTCAACTCACGGACTGCATCCGCATAACATTCCATCTCAAAAAAACCGACTGCAAGATCAAATCGCTCATAGGCACTCATCGAGCCTTCTGAAACATTCCAGATCTCTTGATCTAAGGAGTCGTTACTCAAACCTGAATCAGAGATTTTCAAATCTTTTTCAAGTTTTTCAATGAGTCGGGTTGGATCATCTTTGTTAGAAATTTTCTTTTTTTTACCAACCTCGTTCATGATTGCATGAAGTTCAATGGATTCAATTTCTGAAAGCAATTCACGCGCGCGTCGATAATAAGGTGATTTCGCATCATGAATGCGAGTCAAAAGACGAAAAAGAAGCTTCTTTGCCTCTTCAATGAGATTTTCCTGGATCAGGATTTTTGCCGACTCAAGATCGTCATTTTCGTTGCCGGACATATTCTATAAGAATACGCCGAAATGCTTATTTTTGTGGTGAATTCATCGACTTTTCAGCAAAAAATTCTTCGATAAATCGAGTGGTATATTTCGATTCGACAAACCGCTGACTGTTCATGATTTCTTTGAAAAGTGGGATCGTCGTTTTGATGCCATTGATCTTGAACTCGTCGAGAGCTTGGCGCATTTTTGCAATTGCATCTTCACGAGTTTTTCCGTGAACAATCAATTTCGCCAACATACTGTCGTAGAACGGCACAATTTTGTACTCATCGTAAATGAAGGAATCCACTCGAACCCCGAATCCGCCGGGAACGTGTAACGCAGTAATTTTTCCTGGGCTGGGATGGAAGGTTTCTGGATCTTCAGCATTGATCCTCACTTCAATGGAATGACCATTCAACTGGACTTCACGCTGGGTCACGCTGAGTTTTTCTCCGGCTGCAATTCGAATTTGTTCTTTGATCAAGTCCACGCCGGTAACCATTTCGGTCACGGTGTGCTCCACCTGAATTCTGGTGTTCATTTCCATGAAATAGAATTTCAAGTCTTGGTCCACCAAAAATTCAACGGTTCCCACGCTTTCATAACCGACATGCTTACAAAGCGCGATGGCAGCCTCACCCATTTTTTTCCGAATTTCTTCGGTTAAAATTGCGGATGGAGCTTCTTCCACCAATTTTTGGTGTCGACGTTGAACCGAGCAGTCTCGCTCTCCTAGAAAAACCCGATTACCGAATTTGTCACACGCTACCTGGAT
Source organism: uncultured Bdellovibrio sp. (assembly GCA_964654965.1). Taxonomy (GTDB): domain Bacteria; phylum Bdellovibrionota; class UBA1018; order UBA1018; family CAIMNF01; genus CAIMNF01. Next base: position 1,941 of record CAZZLF010000283.1, on the reverse strand, counting down.
TTCTACGTGACGGGGATATTCGCAGAATTTTTCAACATACAGGGATCCATCACCAAACGCTGCTCTAGCCTCTTCACTGCATCGCTGAAACGAATTCGCTAGATCAGACTCAGACCGGATAATGAAAATCCCTCTGCCCCCGCCACCGGCAGCGGCCTTTAAAATGACTGGATAACCGATTTCATGAGCGGCCTTGATTGCAGATTCAACACCATCGACTGCAGACAGGGTTCCCGGCAACATGGGTACGCCGGCTTCTCTGGCCTTGGCTCGTGCCCGAGTTTTTTCACCCATTGCTTCGATATTTTCCGGAGTAGGTCCGATAAAGGTTAGATTACATTCGCGAACTAACCGCGCAAATTCAGCATTTTCAGATAAAAAGCCGTATCCGGGATGAATGGCATCTGCGCCTGTCACTTCTGCTGCAGATAAAAGACTCATTTTATTGAGGTAACTCAACTTCGGTGCTGGAGGGCCAACACAAATCGCCTCATCGGCAAGCTTTACATGGAGTGAACTCTCATCAGCGGTAGAATAAACCGCAACGGTTTTGATTCCTAATTCACGACAAGCACGAATAATTCGAAGTGCAATTTCACCTCGGTTGGCGATCAATATTTTCTTGAATGGGGTTTTCATTCTGTTCTGATCTTATTCCGATGGTTAACGGGCAGTATCGATCACAAAAAGGGGCTCACCAAATTCAACTGCTTGCCCGTTTTCTACAAGAATTTCCACTACAGTCCCTGAGAAATCTGCCTCAATTTCATTCATCAATTTCATTGCTTCAACAATGCAAAGTGTCTCGCCTGAAGAAACGCGCTTTCCCACTTCAACATATGCTGGCGAAGTTGGAGACGGAGAACGATAGAATGTACCCACAAATGGAGAGCTGATCTTTTTATGGCTTGCAGGCTCAACACTGGAAACACTCACCGACTCTGTTCTCGTTGCTGTTACGGAATGAGCAGGGGCGGAAACTGAGGAAACGAACGAACCTGAAACCGGATGGATCGAATTCATGGTTTTTACCACGATTTTCTGATCACCTTTGTTCCATTCGAACTCTGCAATTCCCTTGGATTTCAAGAAGTCAAAAAGTTCCCCGAAATCTTCTGGTTGAAATGGAAGGGGGGATTTGGCCTTAGCCAACGGAGCTTTTTTCTTACTTGTTGACTTTTTCGACATAGACGCCATCCCGTGTATCAACTCTGATTTTATCGCCTTCGCTGATGTGAAATGGAACGCTGACCACAGCTCCCGTTTCCAAAGTTGCTGGTTTGGTACCACCAGTAACGGTATCACCCTTGAAAGACGGATCTGTTTTGGAAACCACCAATTCTACGAATGTAGGAAGTTCAACGTTGATGGGTTTGTCATTATAAAGAAGAACTTTGACTTCCATGTTGTCTTGCATGAACAGAGATAGTTCGCCGATTTGCTCAGCGCTGATCACGATCTGTTCATAATTTTCGGTATTCATGAAATTGAATCCGCTGGAGTCTTTGTAAAGGAAGGTCATGTCCTTCATTTCAACATTGGCAGCCGGTACCCGGTCACCGGACTTGAAGGTTCTTTCAATGACGTTTCCGTTCAAGAGGTTCTTGAGCTTGGTGCGGGTGAAAGCACTACCCTTTCCTGGACTCACATGTTGAAAATCAACAATGGAATAAGGGATGTTATCGATCTCGAGTTTGACGTGTTTTTTAAATTCATTTGTAGGATATACGGATGCCATAGTCCTACTTTGATAACCTTTTTCAGGGGTTATTCGCAAGTTTAAACCGCTGTACCCGCATCAGCATCGACTGAAGACCCTCGATTTTTTTCATCCATTCCCTTTTTCGGACGGCCGGATCTTCAGAAATGGCATTTAACGCACCTTTTACAGAATAGGAACCTAGCTGAATGGGTGCATTTTCTAAAACCAGAGCTCCGTCC
>CAZZLF010000282.1:0-3145 GCA_964654965.1 uncultured Bdellovibrio sp. | reverse complement strand
TCACACAGGGGACATAACGAAATTCGTCTCCGCCTTCGGCAAGAAAATCTTCTTGATAGCGCATTTGAATTTCTTCCAATGTTTCAAGACAATCTGCGGTGAAAGAAGGTGAAACAGCGAGAATTCTTTTGATTCCTTTTTTGGGCAGATCCTTAAGAACAATATCCGTATAAGGCTTGATCCATTGAACGGGGCCTAATCTAGATTGAAACGTCGTGATCATTTTTTCTTCCGGCAAGCCCAGAAATGTTTCGAGTTCTTTTGTCGTATCAAAACACTGATCCCGATAATTCGTTTTATTTTTTGTTTTATTCAACTGTTTTTCAGGAATGCCGTGATAGGTGAGTAACACGGCATCGGGTTGAAATGTATCCACGGCAGTTTTGATTTTTTCACCCACAGCTGCGATGAAAGAAGGATGCTTATGAAAGCTTTCAATCGAGGTTCCGGTGATTCTTCCCTTGAATTTTTTTAGTGATTTTTCAAACTGGGTGATCGCTGTTTCGCTCGCTGAAAATGAATACTGAGGGTACAGCGGAAGAAAAATGACATGATTCACCGCTTGGTTCACCAGTTTTTCCATTGCGGATTCAATCGATGGATTTCCGTATCGCATTCCGAATTCAACTGGAAAGGGCAGCTCTTTTTTTAATTTGTTGGTGAGATTTCGAGTGTGGATCAGCAGGGGTGATCCTTCTTTGGTCCAGATTTTAGAATAGGCTTCTGCTGATTTTTTCGGACGTGTTTGCAGAATCACTCCATTGACAAATGGGTAGCGGATAATCCACGGAGCATCGATGACAAAAGGATCATTCAAAAATTGTTTCAAGTACCGTTTTACGTCCGCAACATTCGGAGAATCAGGACTTCCCAGATTTGAAACGAGTAAACCAATGCGTTTAACGGGCGCGTTTTTCTGCATGGTTCATATATATAAGCGAGTGATCGATTATTCCACTGTTTACGAATTGAAATTAAAGAGAGATGGGATTGCCTTCCGAGTCTTGGAGTTCCTCTATGGGCCCCAAAATTCCAGGTTGGCGCTGAGCATTAGAATAATCAGTGAGTTGGGGTTCAGGAATGGCGTTTCCATCTTCCAAAGATTGGGATTCGGCTGCGATTAAAAAGAGACCCATCATGAGATATTTCATATACGTACCACTGTTGCGGTGAATGAATCCGCATTCTCTAGTCTAGAGAGGATGGCCTTCAGAGTCAAATGGTCAATTTTCAAACGCTTTTCGTTGAATCTTAGGTTTAAGAAGCTTTTTTCTTTGTTTTTGCCGGTTCTTTTACCCAGTTTTCAATCGTTTTGGCTGCCTTTTCAGGGTGTTTGCCAATGATATGACTGATTTGCTCGGTGAGTTCCTGGATCGTTTTGTTGGAACTTGGTTTTTTTGGCTCTGCGGACTGGGGGGCGGAATCCGTCTTATTGAATTCCTTACGCGGCTTCATGGTTCACCACACTGGAATGATTCTTAATCTCGGTGATTTTGTCTTCACTGACCGGAGACATGAAAACTTCATCATCAATCAGGGAAAATGCAAACCAGTTTTCGCCAAGTTTTTGATAGAGAACGTCAACATATTGATCGTTGGTATCGTTTTGAGTGGTGGTTGGCTGATTGTTTTTGCTTGCTGACATGTTATCCCTCCTGGATAGCCGGGGATGATTCCCCGTACACATATAGCTTTTCGGAGGGTTTTGCAGGAACTAAACGTAAAATCTTTGCCTAGTTGAGATTTCAGAATCTGTTCAGTTTTTTGGTGAAGTTCCGATGAGAGTTCATTGAAGGAGACTTTCATGAACGAAAGCCAGGAAAACAACGAACAGTCCGTCATCAATCTCGATCAGTTCAGGATCCGCATGTCAGCGGAAAAGAAACGTAAAACCGAAAGGATTTTTTTCAATAATCTTGTCGGTGTTTACGGAATGATTCAGCCAGGGAAAATGGTTCCCGTGAATCTGATTGATGTGAGTGAAGGGGGGCTTGCCATACAAGTTCCTTATCAGACCGATGTGTCTGGTGAGAAAATCTGGCCAAAGGACTCAACCGGTCTGCCTATCCGTTTATATTTCAGTACGGACAGCTTCATGGAGGTGATTGTCGACGTGAAGAATTCCACTCCTCAAGTGGATAACGGATACAAGTACGTCCGATATGGATGTGAGGTTCAACCCGAACAGCGCGCCTATCAGGCTTGGATGAATTTTGTATCGTTTCTGCGTTCCTACACAGAAATTTCAGAACGCGATAGTGGAAACATCAGCATTGGCGGATACTGATCAGGATTTTTGATAGTGACCGCAATCACCCAATTGATCCAAAAACTTCACTAAAGTGAGGTAGGTGCTGTACTGATCAGATTTGGTATCGAGGATGATCGCTCCCAGATTTTGTTCGTCTTGCGAAAGTTCTAGGCGGACGATTTCGATTTTTAACGAAAGATACAAGCTTTGATTGAGATAAAGGTGAAGTTCTGAAACTTCACCTTTTTCCATTTTAAAAGTCCCACCCATGGTGTCGATTGAAAAGCCGATGCCGGACTCACTGACATCTTTGACTCGGTGGCGGGATGGCCCGATTTTTGGGATCTGTATGTAAAAGGAAAAGTTTTCAAGAATATCCCTGCGTTTTGATTTTCTACGTTCGGATCCGTTCATGTTTCATCCTTTTTAGGGAGGCCACTTGCTGATTTTGGAGCATTGATGATCAGGTCAATTTTCACTTTCAGCTGATTGAGGCTCAACTTGCTTTCATTCACCGCTTTGCCATATTGAATCTGAAAGGAAGATTTCTCTGATGGTTTATCCATGTATTCGTTTTCCAATTGAAACAGGTTTCGAATGGAATCATACGAACTCTTGATCAATTCGAAAGCTGAGCCGTAAAAAAACTCATTTTGAAGTGTTTCCTTGGACCAGGTCTGAATGGTTTGTTCCAGTTGGCTGTTGATTCCCGTCCACTGTTCCGAAATCGACTTCCAATTCTTTTTATGATTTTCAGTTATTTTTTTCGCTTTCAGAATTTTTTCAAAATCGGTGGTCAGCGTTTCAAACTGAAGATTTAAAGTGTCTGAATATTGTTTTAGTTCCACCAGTTCTTTTGAAGAATTCTGTTTCACCTTTTCATGAAATGCCTTC
>CAZZLF010000281.1:0-3174 GCA_964654965.1 uncultured Bdellovibrio sp. | reverse complement strand
GTGGAGCCGCGATTGGGTCATTGGTGACTTCTAATTCAACACCGCAATTAAAACATATCGTTCATGCGGTTCAACACGCAATTCGAAAAAAGCCGGTAACAAAAGACGAGTATCAGCAACTTCTGCTTTGCTTGTATGAATTGTGTCGGGTGGTGAAGACGAATCCGCTTTCACTGGAACCCCATGTGGAAAAACCTGAAAATTCTGAAATTTTTAAAAAATATCCATCAGTGATGGAAAATCACCATGTATTGAACTTCATCTGCGATACCCTGAAGATTCAGATTTCATCCCCGATGAGTCCCTACGATTTGGAAGATCTCATGGATAAGGATATGAAATCTGCGCATGAACAGGAAACTCATGCCGCTCAAGCGATTGCAAAAGTGGGAGATGCGATGCCAGGACTTGGGATTGTCGCAGCTGTTCTCGGAGTCGTAATCACCATGGGCAAATTGAATGAAGGCAAGGGTGTGATTGGTCAATCGGTTGCTGCGGCCTTGGTGGGAACCTTTCTTGGAATCTTGATGTCTTACGGATTCCTCGGGCCTCTTTCGAGTAAGATCGAAGGTGATGTCGCCGATGACGGAAAATATATTGATGTTGCAAAGTCAGCGATTCTAGCCCTGGCTAAAGAATGTGCTCCAAAAGTTTGTGTTGAGTTTGCAAGAAGAACGGTTCCTCCCGGAGTTCGCCCTTCGTTTGATGAAGTGGACCAGGCAACTTCCAATATTGGTACCAAGGCAGCTTAAGGAAAATTAAAAATGGCGGATAAAAAAGGCATCACGATTGTGATCAAGAAAGTCCAGGCTGGACACGCCGGAGCTCATGGAGGCTCCTGGAAGGTTGCTTTTGCCGATTTCATGACCGCAATGATGTGTTTTTTTCTGGTGATGTGGCTGATGGGCGCGGATGAAGAAGTCAGGCAAGAGATTGCACATTATTTCAATCATCCGAATACTCCTTACAAAGCCGGAAAAGATCCTGATTCGAAAACAGTTGCTCCCCTGGGTGAGAAAAAAGGTCAGGGTGAATCTGTTTTAAAAGGTGCTGAAGGAGCCATTCCAGATGATTTGGTTCAGACTCCCTTGTTGGATGTTAAAGATCAAGTCTCCAAGAATTTGAGTGATATCGCATTTGGTTTTGAGCTTGATGCTGAAATTGACGAATTGAAATTTTCGATTCTCGGTGACGAGGTTTTTGAAGAAGGTACCGCGGAAATTAAAAAGTCCGTGAAACCAAGGCTCGATCAGATCGGCGCACTTTTTCAAAAATATCCAGGTTACATCCTTGTTGAAGGTCATTTAGACAGCAAAAAACCACTTTCTGGTGAAGATCCTTATCTGTTTTCAACGGCTCGTGCGATTGCCGTGATGAATTATTTCACCAAACCGCAAAAGGGGCGTGCTCCCGGTTCAGTCATGGATGAAAATCGTTTTTGTCCTCGTGGTGTCGGTGCAAAGCGCTCTTGGACTATGAATGGTGGAGATCAGGTTCGTAATCGTCGCATCCAGTTTACTCTTTCTTCCAAAAATCCATGTTCTGAATGAGTCACGCATTCGACAAATTCAAGATATTCTGAATGATTTTTTTATGAGGATGGTTCTGTCGATAAGCCAGATAGAGAACCCGTTTGGAGTCTTTTCCCAGAGAGGTAAATTTTACTGTTTTCTGAGAAATTGCAGATTGGCTTGCGTGCGACGGCAGTACTGTTGCAGCGTTGGGATTGGCTGCAACCCATTTTGAAAGTGCAGTGAGGTCATTCCAATACACCCGGTAAATAGGTGGCGGCATTTTTTGTTTTCTGACCAACCATTCTTCCACCGGATTAACTTGGGGAGAAAGGGTTCCCCAAGTCAGTTTGGAAAGTGATTCTGGTGAATCAATCTGAAATTTTGCATCCGGATGGGTGACAATACCCCAGGTTTCGGTAAAAATTGGCTTACAAATGAAGTCTTCGAGTTCCTCCTTGTGTTCGAGGATTCCGACATCCATGCCTGCTTGAACCAATTCAAATGAGACTCGGGATAAAGCAGAGATGTGAACTTCCAACGTCAACTCAGGAAAATGGGAAGAATTTTGATTCCACCAAGGCAGGATGATTTCACGCATGAAGATTTGAGGACCTGCAATTCCAAAATGAAGGGGTTCATCGAGGTGGCGTTTCGCTTTTTGGATCCCTGAGTTCCAAACCGTGAGTACGCGTTCGGATACTTGTGCAATTTCGACGGCTGCTGGAGTGGGATAAAGGCCTCTTGGTCCTTTACGTTCAAAGAGCTGAATTCCAAGGTCCTCTTCCAGGTTCGATAAACGTTTGGATAGGGCAGATTGACCCAAATGAAAGCGTTGTGCAGTGCGAGAGATGTGAGGATCTTGAATGAGGGCTTGAATGAGTTCCAGGTCTTTTAATTCCATAATGGAATAATATTATCACAAAATAACGATTTATTTCATATCATATTTTTGGCATAACAAACCCATGAAAACTTTCATTGTTTTGATCACCTTGTTCTCCAATCTTGTCTCTCCGGCTGTAGCGTCTGCCCTTACATCGGATCACACCGTTGAGAAATATCTTTCCAATATTCAAGACCGCGTTCGTCAGTGTTCGGTCTTACCCTATGCTTTTGATCGTAACCAAAATCGTGTCGAGCAAGCGCTCCGCAGTCATTGTCCAGAAGTGAGATTGATTCAGGGACAAGGCAAAATTCCAGCAGCAAAAATTAATGTCGCTGGACAGCGTTTTGTTGCTCAGTTGGTGGAAACTGAATTCACCGATGGAGATTTATACGATGTGGAAATCGTTAATCTGAATACAAAGGAAAACTACCGCATTTATAACGTCCTTGCTTTTGGAGACGTGTTGTTGGGTATTCTTGGTGGTCAAACCAATGGAGTGACCTCTACTTTGGTGAGCGAGTAAGAAACTTTTCGAAATTTTTTTGAGAGAGCTTATAAAAAACCCCGGTGGCTTCTATGCACGGGGTTTTTTTATTGCAGTAGAGAATGGCCCTTACTGTAACTGTTTTTTCGTGAATTTCGATGATTTCAGTATTCAATTGAACTTCTGAATGAATTGGTACTGGTTTTAGATATTTCAATTTCAGTTCTTGAGTGACCACGGGAATGTTTTCACTCCAAATCAAGATTCCCATGACTTCATCGATCAAGGCA
>CAZZLF010000280.1:0-3197 GCA_964654965.1 uncultured Bdellovibrio sp. | reverse complement strand
CTTTAAACAGTGAAGATTCCACTCACACTGGTGGTAAATGCATCTCAAAAGGCTCATGTCCTTTTGTGGGCACTAAAACTCAAGCTAAAAAACAATGTATTTACACCACATTCAAAGAGCGGTCGACCGCGCCAAGTTACCCTTACACAACTCTTGAAACAAAGACTGCATATAAAGGGACCTGTAGCGCTAGCATTCAGAATCAATCTGGAAAAAACTTCGGATCAATTTCCTGCACGGACACCAATGGAACCAACACCGCAAGCGAAGGGAACACGATTTGTGATTGCAGTGGCAATTTTTCAGCTTTAATTACTACATTCAGAAGCGCACTCAAAACCGGTTCATGCATCATCGATATGAGTACAACGCCATCCCCATTGAAAGACATTGAACAAAAACCAAGCACATGCGAATTGATCGCCCAATCCCCTCCGAATACCGGTTCGCCGGTTCTGGTTCCATTTCCAACCGGATCGAACACTTTTGCCAATCGTGCTGAATGTAAAAACATGTTTAGTGGTGCCGAATCCAATCTTTGCGCAAAAGCAAAAACGGTTTTACCAGAAGGAACATCGATTGCTGCAATTTCATCTCGGTTCAAAATGTCTGAAATTGACGAGATTACCACCTGCCGATATGAAACCGATGGCTCAACACTTACCTCTACTTCCGGCCCTTCTCTGACTTCAAAAGCTGAAGTCAAAGAAGGGTGTGATATTCTGGCCGGTGATGCCCCGAACAACACTCTTTTACTGAAAAGCTTCAGCGGGATGAGCACTGAAACAACCAACACTGTCAAATTTTCAGATGATAGCAGGAGTCTGCAAAATGGAAGCCCCACCAAAAGCGTATCTTCGAATTACAAGGTTGATGCTTGTGCTGATGTTCTACCTAAAGATCGAACCCAATTTTGCAATACCATGGATAGTCCCACATTGTTGAAAATGAGGTCACTGAATTTTAAAATGTCAGAAATCCAGGTTTATACCCGTAACAACACCCTCTCTTCGAACGGAAGCACCACAGCAGGATCACCAGTTTTCCGTTTTTCATGCGATTTGAGTGAACCTGCAACCGTTCTCACCCGGAACATGGAAGGGAACACACTAGGGGCTTGTGATTTGGTCGCCACTTCCACATACGGTAATAAAGTTCTAATTGATCGAAAAACCACAACCGCCAGCACCACTGCTGACTCCTGCTTCAATTCATTCCAGCCTTACTCCATGATTTGTGAAAGTCTGGTAAACAATTCTGAAATCAAAAGAGAAAACATTTCAAAAACCAACTCGTTTAAGAATGGAGTTGTCGTACCATTGACCATGAGATTCACTTCGGCCAGTGGCACGAAAACCGCTAAAGAAATTACTCCCGTCTGTAAGTTCGGACCACCCGAAAAAACTGGAAACACTTGCGAATTGCAGGTGACTTTGACCAATGGAACCAAGGTGAACATGAACGGAACCGCTCAAAGCGGCTACAGCACCAAGGACTTAAGATCTTATTCAGCGACATCAGAACAGGACTGTTATCTCCGGTTTCTTGCAGGAGCGACTTTGCCTTCCTCGTCCAAGTCAGGCGATAACTCCGCCAATACCAACAAGAGCGTTACCTGTTTTGGACTTTCTTCACAAATTGCCGGATCGAATAGTTCCATCAATGCTCTCAGTAAACAAACTGTTCAAATGCATACCAGGTTCAATCAAGGTTCGAAGTTAACCTATATTGGTAGTTGCAGTTACGATGAATTAGGAAAACCCGCATTGAATGCGATCGAAATAGAGAAGACAACGGCACCTAAATTAGAGGAAATGAATTCCATCTGTAAGGAAGGAACAAAACCCGCGCTCTTTATCGTTACGAATGTTTCAACGATCAATGATCAGATTGTGTTTTCATTTAAGAATACGGGCGGAACCACATGCAAAATGCCTTCGTTTAGGTTTATCGATCAAACACAAGGAGGCGGTAGCAACTGGGTGAACGGAAGCATGAAAACCGGAACTTACGATAATTTAACTCAGTCTGGAACTTTGAGTTATCCTTACTTGAATAATCTAGTGGGAGTAAACTGCGCTCAAAAATCTGGAGCCCAACAAGGATCGATCACCGTTCGATTTGATCCCACTTCAGAAAACTATCGTTATCAACAACCAATCACCGTTTATTGCCCTAACAAAGCAACGCCTACACCAACGTCGACTCCAACACCGACGCCGCCACCATCAGCAACGCCAAAGCCTTCTGTGATACCGACACCGAATTATGACCGGAATGGCACGAGAAACTATTGATTAACATTTTAAAGATTTCATCTTTTTAAAAAAATTAAGTGTTTAATTATACTGCATTTAAACTATCTAATGGTATTACCTTTATCGCCAGTAGTTGAGTTAGGCTCATAACAGTCTTTAATTAAGTCAAATTCACAACCATAATGAACTCTATACATTCTTAAAGTAATACCTGCCCATACATCTTTATCGCGATTTGCATAACCATTTCTTTTAGGCATAACCGAAACAGTGACATTTTGATTTTCATTGAGTTCTGAATCAGCAATCCTCGGATTAGAGTATTCCTCTTCACAAACATTTTCACTAGTACCCAACTTGCAACGATAAGTACAATTACCTGAGGAACCGTCAGCATTTTTACCACCTATACTGGGATCAACAAAAAGGTTTTCATCAATCTCAAAATTACTTTTAATAGCAACTTTAACTTTTTCGGCTCTTGCCTTATTCAAATTAATGAAATCTTTCTGACAAAAATCACCTAGTTCAGTGTTTGAGCCGGTACTTGAACTTGAAGTAATTTGAATCTGAGATACATTGCAAGATGGACTAAAGATTCCGACATAACCCGTAGGTTTAAAAATATTTGCAGATTTAATTTCGTTAATTAAAGCATTAATAGAAGTTGTTGAGCTAAAATTTGCAGTGCTATCTTGAAAAGTAACCCTAGAACTTGAAGTAAAACACGGTTTGGGTTGTTCTGTCTTGACGTTATCATTAAACACTATACCTACACCTGGTGTCTCGACAAAATCATCAAATGCAATCTGAGAACTTGAAATTTTCTTTGAGTTACTTGAACAATATTTTCCAATTTTTTTATCTATATTTTTATTTTTACAGTCAAAATCCAATAAAATTTTATCTACCAATTTAGCCTTATCGATAGCGCCGCTT
>CAZZLF010000279.1:0-3200 GCA_964654965.1 uncultured Bdellovibrio sp. | reverse complement strand
GGTTAGTCGATAAAAAATTAATTAAGTTTTTTGACAAAAAGGAAAGCCCAATTTTCCAAATCATTCGTCTCTATGTTTTCGTCATTATTTCTAATGGCTTTTCGGTGTGGGTGGTAGGCGCCGGATTTGCAATCGGTTATTTAAGTCATCAAGAATACATTTCTATTCCTTTTGCAGTGATAGGGCTTGGATTGCTTTTGAGCAAATGTAATCCATTAAAGTTAAAATTAGAGATGGATCATGTTTAATGGTTTGAAGAAATTACTTAATTGCTAATTTTATTCTAATTGCTACTATTTTCGTTTAAAAAATGGGTTAAATTAACTATTTTAAATATATTTGCCAATAGGTATAATAAATAAGTATGAGTAAAAATATCAAGATGTTACTTTTAGGCCTGTTTTTGTTACAAAATTTTATTGCAAAATCCCCTGAAGCTTTTGCTGTTACCAAAAGTCAATGTAATAGAGATGGCGGTAAGTGGATGTGTAGTGCTTTTAATAGTTCAGAAAGATCAGATTGTTGTTTGTTGAAAAATTCTACTAGTTCTGCACAGAAAAATACTAATCATGTGGATGTGATTGCTGCTCCAGGAGCAAAGCTGAATTGTGATGGACATGTGAAAAGACCTGATCTTTACCCTCGTTGTTCTTGTTGTAATCCTAAACCAACAAAACCAGCCCCTAAGTTTATCTAGATGGAATAAGCGCCTTTCAGAATTGGCTGGGTGTATTTTTGAAAATTTATACTCAATTGAATCATTTAAAATCTAATCAAATGGCGGCCCCACCAGGAATTGAACCTGGAACTGATCTTTAGGAAAGATCTGTTATATCCATTTTAACTATGGGTCCTCGACTTTTACGGCTGAATCGTGTAGTTTCTTGCCATGAAACAGTTTGCATCAAAGTCGGTACTTTTTGCACTGACTTTTACCGGTATCAACCTCGATCTTTCTAAAAATATCACGTTTCCAAATTCAAAAGCAAAGGCAACTGTGGTCGTTTTTCTCTCTGCCAAATGTCCTTGCTCTGCGAGTCATGAACCAGTTTTGAAGGATTTGGCTGCTCGTTACGCTAAAGATGGATTTGAATTTGTCGCCATTCACTCCAATCAAAATGAGAGCACCGTCATCGCAAAAGAGCATTTTCAAACTGCAAAGCTAGGATTTCCAGTGATCGAAGATCGGGGAGCAAAGATTGCCAACGAGTTGAAAGCCCTAAAAACACCTCATACTTACATTATTCAAAACGATCGCGTGGTTTATGAGGGTGGGGTAGACGATAGTTCGGATGCTGCCGAAGCGGAAGAGCATTTTTTAGCGAAAGCCTTGGAAGAAATCAAAAACGGAAAAACAGTGTCAGTGGCTAAGACCCGTGCTTTGGGTTGCCAGATCAAACGATAGTTTTCAAAAACGAACAGCAAAGGGAGCATAAAAATGAATACAATTTTAACCATGGCTTTGATGTTGACCAGTGCGTGCGGATATTCACCGATTTTAAATCACACTTCTCCGGATCGGATTTTGCAGCAAGCAGATTCAACATCTCCTTCTTTGAACTGTCGATATTTCTTTAAGCTACAAAACTACTGCGCTGATTTTGTCTGGTTGAGTGAGCCTAAAAATTCGGATGAGTCGGGTTCCATGAGAATTTATTTCTGGAAACCTGAGAATCCTGCTGAGTTTGTGAGTCCCTCAGCCCTGGTTGGTGTAAAGCTGTGGATGTCCTCGATGGGGCATGGTTCAGGAAAAGTTCTGGTCAATTCCTCTCTCGACTCGAGCGGAAAAAAAATTCCAGGCATTTATGAAGCCACTCAAGTCAATTTTGTAATGCCAGGTGAATGGGATATTTTGATTCAACTCAAAGACTCAGCTGGTGTGTTGGTTGCATCTGAAAAACTACCTTACTACGCTCATTAATGCTGATTGGTTTCTGGATTTCGTTTTTTACCCTTTCGGTCAAAGCGGCACCCTGTTGTGCGGGCTCTGCTGCATTGCCCTCTCTGATTACCGGAGATGAGGCAAGGGTTTTGAATTTATCGCTTTCTTACAGTGATGTGATTGGAGACGCCCCAGCTCAAGGAAAGGGGTTACCCGTTTTTCGTGATCAGTACTCTGTTCGAGAAGTCAGAAAATCGTTTCAGTTAGGTTTTGCCAGTTTAATTTCCGATCGTTGGCAAGTTGGTGCTTTTTTGCCGGTGATTCAAAACGATCTTTCCTCAACTGCGCTTCAAGAATCCCACACCCAGTTGGGGGATATCTCTTCAACAGTTGCCTTCGAAACATTGCCTGAATACGAATACTCGCTGTGGAAACCGCGAATTTACTCTTTCTTGCAGTGGGTTGTTCCTACTGGAAGAAGCATTCGAAATTCACAAACTCGGCTTGCCAGTGATGTGAGCGGATTGGGTTACCATCAATTGCATTTCGGCTCTTTGTTGATCAAGCGCTGGTCAGATTGGGACGCAAATTTTGTCTTCAAGATTGGTCGGGATTTAAATTTTAATGGTACTCTTTTGAATTCGTCATTGGGCCTGGGCTATTCTTTTGCGGAAAGATGGAGATTGGGAACCAGTCTTGAAACCTCCTCTGTTTCCCCTCAAGTGATCGATCAGATCAAGACTTCGTCCAAGTTGGTTTGGAATACCAGCGCAACCTTAACTTTTCTCATGGGTTCAGAATCTTCATTGATTCTAGGGTATGTGGATCAAACCTTAATAGGACCCGCCTTTAACACTACTTTGGCCCGCGCCGGGAGTTTGAGCCTTCAGCACCGATTTGAAAGATAAATTTGAGTGCATTTTGCGCCGCTTCAACTCCTTTAAATTCTCGCTCTTTTTAGAACGTTCTGCCAAAATTAGGTCATGCATCACTATGAAACACTATCGGTTAATCTCAATTCAAACGGAATTCTAAATCTTACTTTGAATCGTCCTGACATCAAAAATGCGTTTAATCAAAAGATGATCGAAGAGTTGGCAAGAGTCTTCACACATGAAGTGATGAAACCTGAAGTCAAGGCGATCGTGTTTCAAGGTGCGGGAGGAATGTTTTGTGCGGGCGGAGATCTGAACTGGATGAAACGTTCGATCGAACTTACCTATGATGATAATTTAAAAGACACCACAACATTGGCTAAAATGTTTGCCACTTTGAACGAATGCCCAAAGCCCATCATTGGAATTATAGAAGGTGCAGC
>CAZZLF010000278.1:0-3200 GCA_964654965.1 uncultured Bdellovibrio sp. | reverse complement strand
TGCTGTCAGCTTCCTTTGCCATAGCGATCAGATCAGGGCGTTCGAGGGTTTTGAGCATGCTCGTCGGTTTGATGATGCTCACTTTAATGGCGCCTGGTGAGATTTGTTCCAAGGTGACATTGCAAGGAACGAGAAGGAGCATGTTTGGGTCTTGTGAATAGGCTTCATAGGCTAGTGACGGGTTGCAAGCTCCAAGAATCACGGTTGGCCGCACGGTTTTGTCCAGCTTTTCCTTCATCTTTGCTGCAAAGTCTATTTTCGTCAGTATCCCAAAACCGTGATTTTTCAGCACGTTTGTCACTTTTTCTTCGGTTTCGGTAAACGTTGCTTGTATTTGTTTTTCAAATCCGAGTTGGTTCATCGATCCTCCTGGTTTATGGGAATGCTTTTCCGGTTCCGATCACTTCGTTGTTCAGAATAACTTGGTATTCAATCGGAAATGCTTTGGCCAGCATCGCACTGACCCCGCAATAGCGGGTTTGAGAGAGTTTGACAGCGTCAAGAAATTTATCCCGCTCGATGGGACCGTTTGCATTGAACGTGAGGAGAATGTGACTAAATACCTCAGGGTATCCACCCGAAGATTTCTGAACATCGGCCTCGACATTCAGAGACTTCACTTCTTGTTTGTTCTTCTTTAAAAGTGCGATGACGTCCATTGCGGTGCAGCCGCTCAGACCGATCGCTACCAGTTCTTTTGGTGTCATTCCTGATGCTTGGCCAAGGGGAGGTTTGGCATCCATCACAACGGAATTTTCTCCGCAATGAGCGGTGAACTTCATTCCTTCATTCCAGATGGTGTTGATTTTCATGGATTATTCCTTCAATAAATATTGATCGATGACTTGAACGAGTTGATCTTCTTGAATCAGGCCCGGATTCAAAGAGGGCTTTCCTTTCATGGGAATAAAAAGAAGGGAGGGAATGCTTCGAATTCCAAATGCTGCTGAAAGTTCCTCGTTTTGTTCTGTGTCGATCTTAAAAACATTGATTTTGCCTTCATACTTCTTTGAGATGCGATCAAGGATTGGGCCCTGGATTTTGCAAGGACCGCACCAGTCGGCATAAAAGTCGATGATCGCTGGACGGTCTCCCAGGTATTTCCAGTCTTTTTCAACTTCGAAGTTAAAGATCTTTGATTTGAATTCGTTGGTATTGATTGATTCCATGGTTTTTGTCCTCTTGATCCAAGTATGGGCTTATTCAAATATAATGTCAACATAATATTATTCTTTACTAATATTATGTTAGTATGATATTCTGGTCTCAGGAGCTTAAGATGAAAGAAATTCTGGAAAAATGTGATGAGGTTAGTCAGACGCTGAAGTCCTTGGCGCATCCGGTAAGACTGAAGGTTTTGTGTCAGATTTTGGAAGGGGAGAAAACCGTGAACGAATTGACCGAGTTTTGCGAAATTCCTCAATCCGCAATGTCGCAGTTTTTGAATCGAATGAAAAATGAAGGTGTTTTGGAATCCAGAAAAGAAGGAACCCGCGTTTATTATAACCTTGCCGATATCAAAACAAAAAAACTTTTAAAATCAATCAAGGAAATCTACTGCAAATGATTAGCTTTATTTCGATGGCGTTTTATTTGCTGCTCCCTTCTTCTCATTCCACGGAATTTAAAACCTTTTGGTCTGCTGTTAAGTCCAATCACCCCGAATTGAAATCCTCTCAAGAAGAGAAAATTGCAGCAGAAGAAGCTTCTTTTCGTGGAAGTCGTCATTGGCTTCCTCAGGTTTTTCTCCTGGGGAGAGGCTTGAATACCAACGATTCTCTCTACTCATTCATGGGTAATCTTGGTCAACGTGCTGTGACCGCATCTGATTTTTCTCCTGATTCTCTCAACCACCCATCGAGACAGAATTTCGCACAAATTGGATTAGCTCTGAATCTTCCCCTCTATGAAGGTGGAATGTCTTTGGCTTATTCAGATATGCAAAACCATATATTAGAATCCAAGGAAAGTTCAAACTCAGCAACGATGATCTCAGTTTATACTGCAATGGTATCTTCCTATGCGGGAGCGCTCAATTCTGAATCCGCTTTGCATTCGCTGGAAGATTTAAAATTGAGGGTAAGTGCAGTTATTAATCGTTACACATTGGGAGCAAAATCAAACCCGGTTGGGTATTCCGGTTTGCTGGGTCTAAAAAGTATTGCCAATCGGATCGATGCCGCGATCAATCAAGTAAAATCAGAAAACGATTCACACAAGAATGAAATGATCCAAAGGGCTGAAGTTTTAGCCAAGGGTTTTGTCGTTCATCAACAAGATGTTGGGCCTTTCCTGATCGAAAGTCTTCCTGCTGCGGCAATTCTGAATTCGGATGATTCTTATTCTCTATCTTCGGCCGAAAGTGGAGTTGCCATGAGTAAAGCAAGAATCTCGATGGAGCGCGCCCGTTTTTTGCCACAATTTGGATTGTTCAGTGAGGGGAATATGACTACTGGAAATCGAAATACCGGATCCTCTTATGTAGGAGGTGTTTACTTGAAGTGGTCGTTGTTTAATCCAAAAGACTTCGGGTTGGTGGGTGAGTCGATCCATGAAAAGAATGCCGCCGAGGCAAAACTGGAAAATGCACGCGTCAGTGAAAAAATAGCTCGTGAAGAATTAAAGAAATCGCTTGAGACGATACTCCAAAATGAAAAAATACTGGCATCCAGCTCGATGCTCATGAATGAGCAAGTTGAAACGGCTGCTCGATTGTTTCAATCCGGGGCAATTAACGCCTTACAACTGGTGGAAGTGTTGAATCGCAGAGCGGATCTAATTCTTCAAATCAAGGAACTCAACCAAAATCATATTCAAGTACGAACCCAACTTGCAAAAATTTCTCGATTGAAAGGCATGAGCTTATGAATCACAAAATTGGTTTTGCTGGCAAAATCGCAGAAAAATTTTCACATTCCAAACTGACACCAGTAATAGCGATATTTTCAATTTTAGTTGGAATTACGGCTGTTGTTCTAACTCCCAAGGAAGAAGAACCTCAGATCTCGGTTCCGATGATCGATATTCAAATACCTGCCCCGGGGTTTGATGCCGCTGAGGTAGAGAAAAAAGTTACTGAACCGGTTGAGCGGGCAATATGGGGCTTGGAAGGTGTCGAGTATGTTTACTCTTCCTCACAGGCTCATGGTTCACTGGTGACAGCTCGATTCAAAGTGGGGGAACCGATGGAACCGAGTCTG
>CAZZLF010000277.1:0-3211 GCA_964654965.1 uncultured Bdellovibrio sp. | reverse complement strand
TTCAAGATGATGTAGAAAAATTGAATGAAGAACTGAAAAAGAAAGATAAGGAAAACCAGTTTAAGATCCAGCAGGCAAATGCTCATGCTGAGATGAGAATTGCGGATTCTCAGTTGCAGACCAAGAATCAGGTTTCAAATCTGGTTGCCGAGCTTCAATTGCTTCAAAATGAAAAGAAACATTTGATTCAAAAATCAAAGCAATACGAAAAAGAACTGCGTGTGATTCGTAACCAGATGATGAATTTCTTGAACGTAACTCAGGAAACGCAAGAAGCTCAGGTGTCTTCCCCTGTTGTTGTTTCAGCTAAATCCATGAACGAAGAAAAAGAAGAGAAAAGCGAAACTTCCAACCCTCCGACGTCGGTTACGGAATATCTGAAAAGGCTGGGGTACTGATCCGAGGATTAGTTCGCTTTGCCGATTGCTTCCACAGGACAGGCTTCAAGAGCAGCTTGGCAGCGAGCTTCTTCTTCAGGTGTGGTCGGTTGTTTGTAAACGAACGAATAGCCGTGTTCGTCATTTCGAGTGAAATTATCCGGTGCTTCTGAGCGACATGCATCGCAATCAATGCACTGATCATCGACAAAGAATTTACCGTTCACGTTATCTGCCCACTTTTTGCTCTGATCTGCCATGAGGCGAACACTACACGATATTTACAGGAAAAGTCAATTTAAACTTATATTTAGCCTTCAGTAAGCATTCCAAGGTTAACATCGGTGAGGGGCATCTTGTCTTGCACCGTGTTTACAGAAGCGGCTGTCAACGCCTTACCGGTAGAAGTCAGTCAAAAGGGTTAATTCCGATTGAGGTTCCTCGTCTGATTCATCTCAAGATCGGAGAAATAAAAGCCGAACTGAATCAGTAGGTTGGACAAAGGTAATGATGGAGATGAAAGCAATAAAGCATTCAGTGACTTCAATAGTGCGTGCGATTTCGTTGTTCGTGCTGTTCACGAACCTCGCAGCTTGTACTGTGGTGGAAAGAATCACTGAGGCCGATGCGGCTGGAACACCGATCCCTCCCGCAAATCTGTATCGATCTTCTGAAGTTCCCAGTGCATGGATTCCTAAAGTGCCAGGTACCGATACCGATCCTAATCCTCATGAAAGTCTTTCTAAAACTTCCCCGGATCAGACTGCCATTTCTAATCGTACGATCATCCATAGTGAAGTCGGTATGGTACGTTATCAGGACTCTTGGGTAGGAAAAGAATTCACGGTTGATCTAGGAAACTACGATGCAAACGCTGATTTTGGTTACAACGGATCATCTGGAAATGGATCCATCACTTTGACAGCGGATACGTTGAATTATCCCTACGGAGGAGGGGCCTCTCCAGTTTTGACATCTTTCAAGGTTGAAACCCCTGACCATTCTGTCATTGAGTACGTCAACTTGAAAAATGAATGTGCTTCTCAGGGAATGTGGGTTTGCGGATCAGCCAGTTGTGTGGAAAATCCGAATTGTACAGTTCAGGCTCCCAGTAGTTTTTTTAGTCGAAGTGATTGGGACCAGCATCAAATCCACAATTATGGATATGCTTCCGTCAATACTTTTCCTCGTTGCGACTCCAGCTTGAATTGGGCAAGTTGTCCCTCCAATCAAAACATCCTTCCAAGCGGTCATTATTACGCGAAATATGTTCTGCTCTCGGATCGTAGTCTTTCGGTCAGTGGAACCAATGTTGATCTTCGAGTCCGTGTCACCGTTAAACGTGACCCGGTTTCTAGAAACCAACCAAAATCCAATGGTGCAATTCATCTCAATGTGATTTTGGTGGGAAACACGATGATCCAAGATTCTCGACTGCAAAAGGGAGCGTTGAATCTCAATCTTTTGCTGGCTGAGGCGAATCGAATCTTAAAAAACGGAGCAAATATTTCCATCGGAAAAATCAAGGCTTATGAATGGCGAGATGATGATGGTGGAGATTATTATAGCCAAGTTGACTTTAGTCGATTGGGAGAAATGTTTTCAGCTGGTTCGCAGGGAGTGGATGCGAATGACGAAGGAAAATCCATCAATCTCTTTTTGGTCAGGGACATCAACGCTGGAAAATCAAATTTTTCCATTCTCGGATTGTCTGGCGCGATTTTAGGACCACCGGTCAATGGAACCCTTTCGAGTGGATTAGCGATAGGAACAAATATTTCTACGGTTAAAGGAGTTCTTTCCGAATTTAATGTGAATTGTACCAGCCTGACCTGTTCTCGAGATCTGATGGATGGAAGTTTTCTTGAAATGGGAGCAACGATAGCTCACGAATTAGGTCACTACCTGGGGCTCAATCACCCATCTGAAAAAGTAAAATCGATCCAAGAAATGGATCGACAAACCCATGATCAGCTGGAGGATACGCCCACATGTGTTCCTCGTGAAACGGACTCGGGAACGCAACCTTATCTCGATCAGCAATCTTGCTACGAGGATACGACCCTTCAATTGGTCAGCGGAGATTCAGATTGTAGATCAGCCTGTGATCAAGAAATCGGTGGTGGAGCATCCTATTTCTATCATTATGGAATGGGTTACAGCAAAGATAGTTCCCACTACTGCCCAGCGACGGCGGAATGCCAATTCAATCACTTGATGTGGTACACCGTTAAAAATCGAAGTCGGACCGGTGGGGTTTGGAAGGAAGATGGAAGCATGATTTCACCCCAGTCTTCCGCGGTCATTCAGTGGAATTCATTTTTGAGATAGCGCAACAATGAAAATAATATTTGAAAAAAAATCAAAAAAGATATTTATCGGTTTGTTCTTATTGATTTCTATTTCTGCGCAAGCCGAAAAAACAGAAAAACAAATTCGGAATGCCATTCGGTATGTCTTGAATCAGAGGCATCCGGAAATTTCTGACTCATTTTGGGATGAACTTGGTCCTGAAGCTGTGCCCGTACTAAAAAAAATGTATGAAGAGAGCAGTACAGCTCAAGAGCGCAGTTTGATCATCGAGGGCTTGGCGCACTCGCAGGAGTCTACGACGGCTGAATTTCTGAGATCAGTCGTTCCTTCCACAAACAATGAGGTCCTGAAAAGAAAATTACTGGATGCGGTCATTCGTTCTGAAGGAGAACGATCCTTTGACTTTGTCGAACCTTATTTGAAGAATACCGATGCTCATATTCGATTGACGGTAGCGAAGGGATTGTCGGTTTACAGTGGAAATGAAAAGATTAAAAAACGGCTAGAGGAGTTTCAGTCCG
>CAZZLF010000276.1:0-3228 GCA_964654965.1 uncultured Bdellovibrio sp. | reverse complement strand
CTCATGGGTGTGCTTCAGCTCACTGGTAGAAACTTTATATTTTCCTGATTCGATGGATTCTCCCACTTGGCGATAAGCATCCCTGAATGGAATTCCCTGAAGCACCAATCGGTTCACTTCTTCTACACTGAAAAGATATTGGTACTGGTCTGAATTGAGAATCTCTTTTTTTACTTTTACTTTTGAAAGCATCATGACCGACATTTCAATGCATTTTCTTAATTCAGAAAAAGATGGAAACAGATGTTCCTTCAAAAGCTGAAGATCACGATGGTATCCGGAAGGCAGATTGGTCATCATCATGAGAATTTCATTCGGTAACGCCTTCAATCGATTGCAACGAGCTCTGATCAACTCAAAAACATCGGGGTTCTTCTTATGAGGCATGATGCTTGAACCCGTGGTGAGTTCGTCCGGAAACTCGATAAACGAAAAATTCTGATTTAAAAAAAGACAAACATCCATCGACATACGAGAAAGAGTGTCCGCCAGGTTTGACAAAGCAGCTGCTACAATTCGCTCAGACTTTCCACGTCCCATCTGGGCATATACGACATTGTAACTCAGATCTGAAAAACCCAAAAGTTCGGTGGTCAATTTGCGATCGATCGGAAATGATGACCCAAAACCTGCAGCCGAACCCAGTGGATTTTTATTCACGACTTCAAATGCAGCCTGTAAAGTCACGAGGTCATCCACCAGACTTTCTGCATAAGCGCCAAACCAAAGTCCGAAAGATGATGGCATTGCGAGCTGAAGATGGGTATACCCCGGCATCAAATCTTTCCGATGCTCGTGGCTTTGCTTCATCAATAATTCAAAAAGACTTGAAACGGAATGAACCGTTTTTTCAATTTCACTTCTTAAAAACAACTTCAAATCAACCAGAACCTGATCATTTCGGGAACGAGCCATGTGGATTTTCTTACCCACTTCCCCTAGTCGTTCCGTCAGCAATAGTTCCACTTGAGAGTGAACATCTTCCACACCCTCGTGCAATTGAAAGTCTCCCGCTTCTATTTCAGAATGTATCTGGCGAAGACCAGCACAAAGAGTATCCACTTCTGATCCTTGAAGAAGTCCAACTTTACCCAACATGCGAGTATGGGCAATCGATCCCAAAACATCAAAACGAGCGAGATACAAATCCCATTCGCGGTCCTGACCTACCGTAAATTCCTGAATCACTGCTCGCTCAGTTTCGTTTCCCTTGTGAGTTTTTTCCCAAAGTGTTTTTTTCATGGAATGATCACCTTTTCCAAAAGTGCAATATAGAGATCAATTCCCTCATTAATCTCATTCAGATAAATGAATTCGTCGGCAGTATGACTGCGTGCTGATTCTCCGGGACCGATCTTCAAGGCAGGAAACGGCATCAAAGCCTTGTCAGATGTGGTAGGCGATCCATAATGAGAACGACCTAATGCCAGTCCCGCTTTCACCAATGGATGATCCATTGAAATGGAAGTCGACTTGATTCGCGTGCTCCGTGGCTTTACATCACATTTTACGTTTGAGCGAATTTCACTCAAGACCGAATCAAAATCATAAAGTTCATTCAAACGAACATCGACGGTGAAGGTGCATTCTCGAGGAACTACGTTGTGCTGTGATCCTGCATTCACAATCGTAAGACTCATTTTATTCGGCCCGAGGAGAGAAGAAACCCTGTTGAATCGGTGGTCTCGAAACCAAATCATATCTTCTAATGCCTTATAAATGGCATTATCCCCTTCTTCTCGGGCAGCATGCCCAGAGCGTCCATGGGTGGCACAATCCAGAACCAACAATCCTTTTTCGGCAACCGCCAACTGCATTCCCGTTGGCTCTCCCACGAGCGCCCCCATGATCGTTCCCAAATCCGTATTGAAAATAGGTAGAAGTGATTCGATACCGTTCGTTCCTGATATCTCTTCCTCAGCGGTGGCAGCAAAAACGAGGTTGTACTGAAGATCCTGACGGTTGTAAAAATGCATGAATGCTGCAAAGAGGCTGACGACACAACCACCGGCATCGTTGCTTCCCAAACCAAACAGCTTTCCTTCTTTTACCGTGGCTGCAAAAGGATCCAAGGTATAAGCCGAACTCGGCTTCACGGTGTCGAGATGTGAATTTAAAAGTATTGTTTCTTTTTTCGGATCAAAATATTTGTTTTTCAACCAAACATTGTTCAGGTGACGACGTGGTTCGAGTCCGAGCGACATAAAATGATTTTCTAAAAGATTGGCTACTTTTTCCTCTTCACGACTGAATGAAGGGGTCTGAATCATCTTTTGCAAAAGTTCAATTGCCGAATCAGCATTGAATTTATCTTTGTTTTCAACCATGGACAATCCTCGTACCAGTCTCAGCATTTTTTCCAATAATCACTTGATCCACTCCTGAACGGATGGATGTGAACGCGTTATCAAGCTTAGGAATCATCCCTTCAAAGATCTTATTCTGTGATTTCAGTTCCTGGTATTTTCCGAAATCAAGAACCGGAATCGAAGTGGATTCATCATTCACATCTAAAAGAACGCCTTTTTTTTCAAAAGCGTAAAAGAGCGTCACTTTGAATTTTTTTGAAAGGGAAACAGCAATTCCTGTAGCGATGCTATCGGCATTTGTGTTCAAAATCTGACCTTCTCCATCATGAGTAAGCGGTGCCACAACGGGCATTAGCCCCTGTTCGATCAAATTAGAAAGAAGTTCAAGATTCACTTCCTCAATATCGCCAACATAACCATAATCGACAGGGGAAGATTTGCGTTTCTTGGAACGAATCAGATTCGCATCCGCGCCGGTAATACCAATCGCATTAACCCCTAATGCCTGAAGTTTCGCGACGATTCGCTTATTGACCAGACCACCGTATACCATCGTGATCACATTCAAAGTTTCGCCATCGGTCACGCGGCGACCATCGATCATGGTCTGAGGAATATCCAGTTTACTTGCCACCTGGGTTGCAACCTTGCCTCCTCCATGAATGAGGACTTTCTTTCCTTTAATTTTTGAGAAATCAGACAAAAAATCCTGAAGTGCGGGTGGATGATCAATCACATGGCCGCCGATTTTGACCACAGTAATTGCGTTACTCGATTCAACCACGAAGCACCTCAGATAAAACCGCTTGAGCGGACCACACTCTATTTTGTGCGAGTGAAGTCAAAAGACTGCGAGGACCGTCCAGAAGCTCATCACTGAGCTCAACATTTCGGCGAAGAGGAAGACAATGCATTACTT
>CAZZLF010000275.1:0-3230 GCA_964654965.1 uncultured Bdellovibrio sp. | reverse complement strand
TGCGCGTGCAGCCGGCCCGGTCTATGCACTCACCCGTTTTTTGAATGACTTGAAAAACAACAAAAATGTGCGATTAAAGCTTCGTAAAAACGACTCTTTTAAACAGATTGAAACTCTTTCCAATGAGATCAGAAACCTGATCAACAAAACCTGATTTAGAAATCTCTAGTTCTTGGGTCTTTAGTGATGCTAATCTGCATAGACTCACAAGTGCTCATCTTCAGATTGCAGTAAACAGGAGATGGCTTGCTGCTGCCACAGCACTGGACCGTACTTTCGCACGGATGACCTTGTTGACGACACTGTCCAGCCATGGATTTAGGAATAAACTCTTCACCTACCTCAAGGCGGGTATAAGCCCAATCTGAACCCCAATCCAACCAATTTGCTGGATTGTAGTTAGTTAGATCCACCATCGCTCTTCTTCTATTCGTACATTGCTCGGTCAAATCCTTAAAGAACTGAGGATTTTCATTCGACAGTTTTTCTAGGCTTGGGTAAGGCTGATTCGAATTGATCTTGATGTGGCCGATCATGATTTTTTTTTCAATAAACGGAACACTTCGAGGGGTAATTATACCGTGACAGGTGAGCCGAATCCAACCTTCAGCACCCTTCATCCAAGTACCGTTTTGCGCATAGGCGAAATTCACGAATGAAAGCATGAGAGAAATTACTACTGTTCTGAAAGCCGTCATGGAAATCATATCGCCTTCTCCTCTCCAAAGAACATTTGATCAGCTGCGATCGCGCAACCACTTGGACGAACTGCAATCGGATTGATGGGAGAACCGAGCAGTTGTCGATTGAATAGCTGCCAACCCAAGTATCCCGTCCCTCGAAGAGTATCCAGAATCAACATTCGAAGCGCATCTCCCAATCCACCACAAGATTCCCAAGAGTTCTGAAGTCTTTCCATGAATGCAATATTGTAGTAGTTATCCGAAGGACCATAACCCACATCTGCATTGAGAAAAGTATTGATTGCTCCAGAATTTTTCATAGCAATCCATTCCTCAGCAAAGCTGCGATCGCCAGCATTCGGTATTACATTGGCAATGAGATTGTTTAGCTGGTTTTTCTTAAGATAATTAGATGGTGAGCAGGAATTGGCAAACACGATTCCCACCAACCTGCCTTGATCTTCGACTTGCTTGATGGTGGAATCCGCCGGCAAAAGATGCTGTTTCAAACGTAGCCAATCATCAAACCTAACTGACTTTTCATTGATGTAGGTTGATGCAACATCACCATTGGCATAAGGCGCCTGAATTGCAATATGTCCTCCGTGGCCATTCAAGTGAAACGCAACTCGGTTTCGAAGCCCGATCTGGGCCATGACCGAAGTACCATTCTGATATTCACAACGGCCATTACACTTGTCGCTAGGAACAAAAAACTCAGAAGCATAAATTTTGGAACTGTTTCCAAACACTGACTGAAATTGATCCAAGTCTTGTTTCAGATAAATCCAAGAGTCGGACGTAGTTCCGCCTGTCGAATGAATGGAGTTTCCTTTCATTTGCGGGAGCTCTTGATACCATCGAATCATCTTGTCGACATAATTGCCAACGACTTCGACATTCCGATTCCAATTACCCGGAGTCACTAGCCTTCCAATTGGAATCACATCCTGATAGCTGATTGAATTCCAGTATGGATCTCCAAAATAATATTTCAGCGAATAGATTTTTCCATCCGGAGTATGAGGAGGATTACGGTATGCGCTCAAAGGAGGATTCGGCCAGTGTCTGGCTTCATTGTTTTCGCACCAATAATCGCGTCGAATTCCGTTCGGACCATTACAAGTCCAGATGTTCGGGCTGATGATCTGATGAGCTAATGAATTCGACAAGACGAGCGGAACATTCGGAAGTGTATAATAAAGATCCGTAAACAACCTCATCGAAGGTGGTGGAGTTTGGTTATAGCCATAAACAAATCCGTCATGATAATGAGCTTTGGTTTGAGTATAATAAGGAGGAATTCGCTCAGTAGAACCCACCAACAGAGCCCCTGCCAATGGATGCTGAGATTTTTTGAATCGAAGATATGCCCGAATCAAGCCCGGAATAAATGCAACCTTGAAATAGGGTACGAAAGCGTTTCCACTCGGCACATATCCCGGCAAAGATGGTACAGCCAACTTACTGATGGACTCGATCGGGTCGTCCCAAGAGTGGTAGCATTCTTTGTAAAATTCGCCCTGACACTGTTCCGGAACTGGATCGGTAACTCGATATCCTGGAAGCTGGCTGAGTTCAACAGCTTCAGTCCTGATTCCCCGGCTATTATAAAAAGTTACCAGACGATTGACATCCTTCTGATATTTGCCCTCGTAAAAAATGATAAAATCATGTACCGCTCTACGCTTGTTGGCGACTTTTTGCTCATAACGATCCTGGATGGACTGTTTAAAACTTTGTAGCTGCTCTTGAGTTTGGATCGCGTTGCTGGTGATGGATTCGGAATATCCTGGCTTCAATAACAGCTGAGGCTCGGAACCAACACTGGATAAAGCGAACACTTCTGACTTAAACGCATTTGAAAGATTGATTTTATTTTTCTGATATGCATCAACATACTTCTCTACACTCTCACAAACTTTTGGCATTTCATTTTCAGGAACAATTGGAACTTCCGGAATTAGGGGATTTTCGATGGATCCTTTGAGAGAAACTACGAGGGACTGATTGGGGTCCTTCTTTGTAATTTGCACAGGAGCCATCGCACTCAAAGCCGATCCTTCCAACTTGATTGGAGCCGAAATCAGCTTTACTCCCGACAGTGAGGTGGAAGCCTCAAACCCGGTGAACTTCATTTTACAAAGCTCAATCGTCGTTGGTTGAACTACAAAATTGGCAGACTGTGCGGTTTTGGTTGCATTAAAAAAGAAGAAAACGACGCCGACCAAAGCCAAACTGATGGATGCGATAGCCCACTTTTGTTTCATGAATCCCCCTTAGATTTATTCTAAGGGGAATTCGCCTAGAATCAACCAAGGAATTAAATAGCTATTATTTAATTAATTCAAGGGGATGTTTTATCCCAAAAATCAACGAAAACTCTCGACAACTTTATGACGGACTCGTTTTGGCATCAATGCATCCGGGCCCAAACGGCGTTTTTTATCTTCTTCGTAGTCTTGATAGTTCCCTTCGAAGAATACCACTTTTGAATCGCCTTCGAATGCGATGATGTGAGTCGCGATGCGGTTCAAGAACCAACGA
>CAZZLF010000274.1:0-3231 GCA_964654965.1 uncultured Bdellovibrio sp. | reverse complement strand
CTGAGTTGCAGCTTGCATCATCAACAAAGAAATAATCACACTCAAACTAAATGGTTTCATTTCAATAAATAACTTTCTTTTTTCCGTGGTCCGGACTTCTGACAACATGAATCCATCTCATTGGAAAAAGCTGTTTGAGGTTTTCACTGGTCAGAACGTCTTCGACCGTTCCAGAGTTGATGATTTTTCCATCTTTCATGAACCAGAGTTCATCTGAAAATTCGGATAAAAAATTCAAATCATGGGATGAAACAACAATGCCCATTCCTTCCTTTACGGATTCACGCAGAATCTGCGCCAAAATCACAGAACGGTCAATATCCATTTTTGAGAAAATTTCATCTAAAATCAACCATCGCGGGGATTGTAAAAAGCCCCTTGCCAACATGGCTCTTTGCTTTTCTCCATCACTCATCTCGTTGAAAGATCGATTTAAAAACAGCGTAAGATCAAACTTTTCAGCGATTTCCGGAATCGATATTTTTGAAAGTGGGTTAACAACCTTGGCCATCTCGAGCAGCTCTCTGACCGTAATATGGAAGGAAGTATGAAAATCACTTCCCAAATAGAGTGCGTTCCGGATTCTATCCTTCAATGACGCATTTCCATGGACCATAGCCACATCAAAAATCCAACTTTCGCCCTGAAAGACGCGATCTTCTTTGATACCCGCCATCGATTTTAAAAGGGTGGTCTTGCCGGATCCGTTAGGTCCATAGACTCCAATCACTTTCGCTGAAGTAACTTCCATGGATAGGTCTGATAAAAGCAAATGCCCATTCTGTGTTTTCACCTGAAGCTTACGGAGTGAAATCATGCATCGATTCCCTTTCCCCACCGCTGACGGATAAACAGATAAATAAATGCTGGAGCACCGACCAGTGCCGTGATCGCCCCCACTGGCAGTTCTATGGGAAATATAATTGAGTGAGCAATGGCATCGCTCAACACCAACGATCCGCCTCCCCAGAAATAGAGATAGGGCAATATTTTTCCATGAATGGATGTCTTCATTTTTTTTCTCACGAAATGAGGAATCATCAAGCCCACAAAACCAATCATGCCTGCAGCACTGACACAAAAACCAATCAGGATTGAGACTAAAATCACCCCAATTTTTCTTGTATCATTGAGCGAAACTCCAAATCCCTCAACCATGGATTCGCCAAATAGAAATGCGTCCAGTTTTGATGAAAAAATTTTGTAATAGAGAAAAAAAACTGTGCTCAGAATTAAAACAATCGCTGCAGGTCCCATTCCCACGCGAGACAAATCACCCAGTAACCAAAATGTTACCCGTTGGACCCCGATGGGGTCTGCAATTGCCATCCATATAGCCAAAAAACTGGAACAAAAAAAACTAATCATGACTCCGAGTAACGCTACAGAATCGAATCGAAGGTTGTTTTTGGTAATTAGTTTCATAAGTAGAAATAAAACAATAATTGCACCAAATACAGCACCTACATTTAATCCATACAATCCAAGGTTCAATCCCAAAGATTGAAAAATCGCAGCACCCAAAGCTGCCCCAGATGCGACTCCTAATGTATAGGGTTCAGCAAGCGGGTTATTGAGGATGGTTTGCATCACAGAACCGGATAACGAAAGTGCTGCACCCACCCCAAAAGCCAGAATCAATCTCGGCAGTCTGAGCTCATAAAGAATCAGTGATGCATTTTGAAAGTCCAATCTCCAAAAAAGCTCGAGCACAACTGCAACGAACAGAAAGACAAGGGTGTTTCTTTTATTCATGGACCAATTTCTCCACAGCCTTTAACATCCGTACCGAACAACGGGAAAAATCGTCACCATTAAGAGGAATAATCCTGGAGTTTTTCCAATTGTTTTTAACATTTTCCCACTCATCAGGATTCTTGGTCATTTCAAAATATAGGATCAACTCTGGTTTTTTTTCCAGAACAGCTTCTTTTGAAACTTTTGGATACGATGGATTTAGGTGTTTGAAAACATTATCAAAACCCACATTCTCAAAAACATCATTGATAAAACTTTCTCGACCTGCAGTGATTAGGGGTTGGTTTTGAACAAGATAAAATACGGTTTTTCTTTTGATGTTTTTTTTCTGAAGCTTTTTCAGTGAATCATCCCATTTTTGAATCGCCAGTTTGATCCGGTCAGTTTCACCCAGAATGTTTCCCAGCGTTTTGATCCATTGATCCATGGATCGAAATTTTTCTTTAGGAAGAGTTTGAATGTTTAATCCCAGCGTTTTCAAACGATCAAGTTGATCTGGTCGGTTATACTCTGTTGAACCGATTACAAGGTCTGGCTTGAGGGATGCAATTTTTTCAATTTGAACATTCGGATAGGGGCCAATTGTTGGAATTTTTTTGAGGTGTTCCGGATAATTGGAATACTCTGAAGAAGCGATTATCTTTTTACGAGTATCGTGATCACCCAGTATTTCAGCCGTCCATTCGGCAACCATGGGATTCAAGGTAATGATCCGCTCAGGCCCACTGGCCCAAGTGGGGGTGGTGATGAATATTCCGAGCAATAAGTTCCACTTATTTTTTTGCATGCAGTTCCGTCGTTTTTTTCATCCGGTATTGCAAAACCACTAGGGCGACGACGAAAACAACGATCGAAATAAACTGACTGGTCGAAAGAATTTGATCAATCAAAAATCCGCGAATGGAGTCTCCGCGAAAAACTTCGATCACGCTTCGGATAACCGGATAAATCATGAAATAAGTAAGACCTACTTGACCATCAAATTTTTTGTGTTTGGACAAGTACATCAAACCCGAGAAAAGGATGAATAAAGAGAGAGACTCATAAATCTGGGTGGGATGAAGGGGAATTCCTCTCATGGTGATATCGACGAGATCTGAATTCAATTTGATCCCCCAAGGAAGGCTGGTAGGCCTACCATAACAACATCCGGCTCCAAGGCATCCGATCCTTCCAAATGCATGAGCCAACACCACTCCTGGTGACAGAATGTCGATCATTTTCCAGGGTGAAAGTTTATGTTTTTTGAAGAAGAAAATGGAATAAAGGGTTGAAGCGATCAAACCACCAAAAAAGACCAATCCACCTTCCCACACTTTGACAATATCCAGTGGGTTATGAACAAAATAATCCAGCCGAGTGATGACAAACAGAGCTCTTGCGCCCATAAATCCATACATCAAAAGCCAGAAAGACAGATCGGAGGTTAAGTCCGGGTTAATTTTATTTTGAAATGAGAGTTTTCTCACCGCC
>CAZZLF010000273.1:0-3232 GCA_964654965.1 uncultured Bdellovibrio sp. | reverse complement strand
GCATTTAACCAAGAAATGATGCTATTAATGAAACAAACTGGATATAATCCTATGGCGGGATGTTTTCCAATGTTGTTACAGATGCCCATCTTTTTTGCTCTTTATCGAGCTTTAGACACAGCAATTGAACTGAAACATGCAAACTTTTTTTATATTGCTGACCTTTCAGCAAGAGACCCATATTTTGTAACGCCAGTATTAATGTCTTTGGTGATGTATCTTCAACAATTGACCACACCTCCTTCCCCAGGGATGGATCCTGCTCAGCAAAAAATGATGAAATTTATGCCACTCATTTTTGGAGCTTTTATGCTTTGGACTCCGGCAGGTCTATGTGTGTATATGTTGGTGAACTCAATCGTCAGCGTAGTACAACAAAAATATCTTAATAAAAAATTGGGAGTTTCTGGCAGTGCCGCAGGCCTCGCAACCGGCTTCTAATCAGAAGAAGCTTAAGAATGTTGATCCTGCGGGATATTTGTCTAATAAAACAATAGCCGCACTTTGCACGCCAACTGGTGGAGCAATTTGTGTTTTGAGAATTTCAGGCAATAGCGCAATAAAAATCGCCTCTTCCTTGATAGGATCAGAGATTCAATTTTCTCAGCATCGATTAGCGAAAAGAGTTTGGATCACTGATGGCTCAAAAAAAATCGATGATGCGGTCATGATTCCTTATTTCGCTCCAAAATCTTTTACCGGAGAAAATGTAGTAGAGTTTTTTCTTCATGGTAGTCCTGTTATTGCCCAAAAAATTCTTGATTTGATATTTGCTCAAGGCGCAAGACTCGCACTACCGGGAGAATTTTCCTTTAGGGCGGTTAAAAATGGTAAACTTCAACTTTCCCAGGCTGAAGCCATCAAAGAAGTCATAGCAGCTGAAAATGATTTTGCTCTCGATCTTGCACTTGAAAAACTTTCGGGATCTCAACATGAATTAATCGAGAAAATCAGAACTGATCTAATGCAATTGGTTACTTTGTCAGAAGTTGGAATCGATTTTTCAGATCAAGATATTGATGAAGTTAGTCTTCCAAGATTGAAAATTCGTTTAGAATCCATTCTGTCCTTGCTTGAAAACCTTGGCGGAAGTTTTGATCGCGGGAAAAGATTTACCGATGGAATACCAGTTTCCTTGTTTGGACTTCCAAATGCTGGAAAATCTTCGTTCTTTAATGCACTTTTAGGTGAAGATCGATCTATTGTATCTGATATTGCCGGAACTACTCGAGATGTGGTTCGAGAAAAGCTAAATTTAAAGGGATCTAAAGGGTACGTAACTTACAAGCTTTCGGATACCGCGGGACTAAGGGGTCTATCGGTTCAGCATGATGCTGATAAAATTGAACAGATTGGCATTGAAAGAACTCTTCAAACTGCAATTAAATCCGATTTAGTATTGATTGTTGTTGATGGAACTAATCCTCAACTCACCGAAATTCAAAAGTTTCTTGAGGCAATCAAAAGTAAAAAAACCATTGGCATCATCACTAAGAAAGATTTGGTTCACCCACAAGAAATAACCTTACTTGAATCGAATATTAGATCTGCCTTACCCTCAGTTGGACATTGGACATGGGTTTCTTCTCTAACCCTTGATGGTGTTAAAGATGTGGTTCATATGATGACTGAATTTGCTGAACATTTTTTAAGCCGAATGCCCGGTGAAGTGGTGATCACTCAAGTTGAACATTTGCAAGCGATTGAACGCTCAATTGGTTGTTTAAGGGAAGCAAAAAGCTGCCCTGATCTTGTATTATTCGCTACTAGCGTTCGTCATGGAATGACTGAATTGGGAACTTTGATTGGAGAAACACTGCCCGACGATGTTTTGGGTAAAATTTTTTCTGATTTTTGCATCGGTAAATAATTAATTTTAATGGAGATCTAATTATGAATATTCAAATGATCGGAATTGTTGGTGCAGGACAAATGGGCCAAGGTATTGCACAGGTTGCAGCTCAATCCGGATTTACTGTTTTATTGGCAGATCAGAACCTAGCCACAGCTCAAGCGGGCGTAGAAAAAATTAAAAATCAGCTTGAAAAAGCCTTTCAAAAACAAAAAATTTCAAAAGAAGAAATGGATATAACCATTTCTTCTTTGAAACCCGTCAATGTTCTTTCCGATTTGAAAAGTTGTGACCTAGTGATCGAAGCGGTTTCTGAAAATGTAGACCTTAAAAAGAAGATTTGGAAAGAACTAGACCAAAGTGTAAAAAGTTCAGCACTTTTCGCATCAAATACTTCTTCAATTAGCATCACTGAACTTGCCGCAGTCACCAAGCGCCCCAGTCAATTCGCAGGAATGCATTTTATGAATCCTGTTCCTGTAATGAAGTTGGTCGAAGGTATACGCGCCATTCAAACATCTAATGACACTTTTGCGATTATCCGCTCTACAGCGGAGCAAATGGGAAAAACATTTGTAGAAGCACGTGACATTCCTGGATTCGCTGTTAATCGTATTTTGATGCCCATGATTAACGAGGCTGTTTTTGCGCTTTACGAGGGCATTGCTTCAGTTGAGGATATTGAC
This sequence comes from uncultured Bdellovibrio sp., assembly GCA_964654965.1. Lineage (GTDB taxonomy): Bacteria > Bdellovibrionota > UBA1018 > UBA1018 > CAIMNF01 > CAIMNF01. Next base: position 694 of record CAZZLF010000273.1, on the reverse strand, counting down.
GTTGCAATGAAACTTGGAACCAATCAACCAATGGGGCCTTTGACTTTGGCAGATTTTATTGGATTAGACACCTGTCTTGCCATTATGGAAGTACTTTACGAAGGGTTGGGAGACTCAAAATATCGTCCATGCCCATTGTTAAAACAGTATGTAACAGCGGGATGGCTAGGCAAAAAATCAGGCCGCGGTTTTTATCAATACTCATAATTTTTGAAAGGTAATTAAAATGGAATACGCTAAAACATGGCCAAATCTCGATGAAAACCAAATTATGCTGATGGATCAGATCCAGCAGTTTGCACAAAAGGTTGTTGCTCCTGTAGCTGCCCATCACGATGAAACAGGAGAGTTTCCGGCAAATAACATCAAACAGATGGCCGAAATGGGTTTAATGGGAATGATGGTTGAAGATCAATGGGGTGGAGCAGGTCTCGATACAGTGACTTATGTAATGGCAATGGAAGCCATTTCAGCGGCGTGTGCTTCCACTGGGGTAATTATGTCTGTAAATAATTCTCTTGTTTGTTATCCCATTCAAGCATTTGGGAATGATTTGCAAAAACAGAAATTTTTGAAGCCACTTGCTAGTGGTGAAAAACTCGGTTGTTTTGCCCTTTCTGAACCGGGCCACGGTTCTGATCCGGTGGGAACCTTGAACATCGCGGCCAAATCGGTGCCGCCGTACCCCGCCCGG
>CAZZLF010000272.1:0-3235 GCA_964654965.1 uncultured Bdellovibrio sp. | reverse complement strand
ACCTGGCGATCATAGGGGTCATAATTTCTTATATTTCCCCTTTCATCGACAAAGAAAACTTCGGCATAGAACCACTGCACGATGATTTGCTGTAATTTACGAATGACATGAATATGTTTTAGCTCTTCCCAATTGATCATGATTTCTGATCGTCAAAAAAAGAACAAAACTTTAGCCAAAGTTTAGCCGCCAGTGTTCAAACATTTTACGAAATAGAGGGTGCACGCAAAACCATACATATCAAGGACTTAACTCAAAAGAACGCTCAAAATAATCTCAAATGAAGAATAGCCCTCATCCAAGCGAGAGTTGTAAACTAGCGTTACAATTTTTGACTAATATTACGCTCAAAATACTCCGCTACTGATAATTGATCCCACTTTTGTGGCCCAACCCATTTTTCGATGATCTTTCCCGATGGCCCATAAAAATAAGTTTCTGGGTATTGAAAAGAACCTAGGGTTTCAGCAACCTCATGATTTGGATCCAAAAGCAAATGAAAATTTTGAGGGAGTAACTTTCCAGAATGAGGAAGAATTTGTTTTGAAACCTCTAAAGTCTCATCCAAACTCACTGCCAAAAACTCTAGTTGCGGAATCTTTTCCTGCATTGTTTTTGCAAAGGCTACCAAGTGGGGCATTTCTTCGGCGCAAGGAGCGCACCATTTTGCCCAAAAATGAAGTACGAAATACTTACCCTCAATTTGTTGAGACTGAAAATCTTTTAAAGTGCTTAATACAGTATAAATTTCTGCTGACTTATTTTTGTTTAAACTGATTTTATTGAAGATGGACAAGGCAATTACAACTACTATAGTTGAAAAAACTACGATTTTGATTCTTTTCATCCTTACTCCTTGTTTCAATCACTGAGGATAATTTATCCTATCAGAGTATGGAAGGTCGCGCTCTTCTTTTAAATGCCTCTTTTCAGCCTCTTCAAGTGATTCCCTGGCAGAAGGCTGTGCAGTTGTTTTTCTCAGGTAAAGTTGAAATTGTTGAGTCCTCAAACAACATTGTTCGCTCGGTTTCGGTGACGATAAGAATGCCCGTGGTCATTAGGTTACTCAATTTCATTAGTCCGCTACATCGCAAAAACATCGTAAGGCTTAATCGTAACAACGTGTTTCTCAGAGACCATCACACGTGTCAATATTGCGGGAAGAAACCCCCTTATTCTCAATTAACTTTGGACCACGTGGTGCCCGTTGTAAAAGGGGGTAAAAAAACGTGGGACAATATCATTACTGCCTGCAGGACCTGTAACGTCAAAAAAGGCGGCAGAACACCTGAAGAGGCCCTTATGAAACTAAGAACGCGGCCAAAGCAGCCAATATGGATTCCAATTATGGGAATCAACATTGATATAAGTAACTGCCCTGAATACATTCGATTACTGATAAAAAGCTATGCAGAAAAACCGCCAAGCAGTTAAACTATTAACATCGTGGATCTAAAACACTCTGTCGCTGACTTTATTGAGCTTTACCTCACGATTGATCTGCCCAGCAAGGATATTGATCTCATCAAACTGAAGACGCTTAAAACATCTTCCAATAATGACCCTTTTCTTGAGTCGATTATCTTTTTTAGAAATGCGATCTCTAACATCAAAAGACATTATGAAAAACATAGAATTAAATCTCATTACTACCTACCTGAAAAGCTAGAAGCCATTATTCACCTTTCTCCTGATGACTTTTTTCTTCTTTTGGCAAAACCCCGATATGAACTTTCCATCGATTCAATTTCATTAATTTTACAAATTCCAGAGGAGACTCTTGCCTTTAAGCTCGAACATTTAAAAAGTAGATTTTCCATCACTGACTTCGAACTGAAAAACATTCACTCCAACCTAAAACCACTTGAAAAAAAAAGATTCTCTCAAATTCAAAAATTAAAAAGCAAACTCAAACCACAGCGTTTTATTCTAGAAAGCTTAGCTACAATGATCGCTGTCATTTTTATTTTGTGGAGTATTCCAGAAATTAGAAAAAAATATGAAAATTGGGCTCTCAAAAGAACAAGCGAATACTTTGTAAGCAATGAAATCAAAAGCGCACCGGTACCGGCAGAACTTGACAAAAGACCAAACATAATTCAATCCGATGAAGCTTCGGAAGACTCAACATCCTCCCTGCAAGAAAAACAAAAAGCGGAAAGAAAACAGCCAAAAGTTACTGATGGAGATGTTTGGAGATTTTCCTTCACCGGAACTGGCAAAGGTGATCTCGAAAAGGAACTTAAAGATATCGTTCAGAGATTTTCAGCACAACCAATTAAGCCATCAGTTGCTCCAGGAGGAATTCAATTCGATACTTTTGTAAAATCGAGTGACCTAATTGAAATCAAAATGGCCTTTGAATCACTAACTGATTCTCAATCAAACACTCTAAAAATGAGTTGGTATAAGAAAAAAATGGGCACCAAGAAAATTCCTAGTGCCCATGTCGAAGTTATTGTTTGGATCTCCACCATTTAAAGGGGAGCTTTCAAAACGACTATTTTTCAGCTTTTGCTTTAGTAGTAGCTTTTTTAGCCGGAGCTTTTTTAGCTGTTGCAGCCTTTTCAGCTTTAGGGGCCTTTGCAGCTTTAGCTTCTTTAGAAGCAGCCTTTTTGCCGCCTGCAAATAACTTTCTGAACTTACTGAATGGATCAGCATTTCCAGCGGCCTCTGCAGCACCTTCAGTTGCTGCGTCTTTTTCTTTTTTCTTTTTCTTAATCAATTCTGGATGATCAACCATTTCGATCATGGCCATCTTCGCAGCATCACCCCAACGGGTTTCTGAAATCTTAACAATACGAGTATATCCGCCGTTACGGTTTTTATACCGGTTTACCAACTCACCGAAAAGTTTAGCAACAACCGCTTCGTCACGAGTCCGCGCGAATGCAAGACGACGGGAATTAAGCGTGTCTTTTTTAGCCAAAGTAATCAGCTTTTCAGTAACGCGACGAGCTTCCTTAGCCTTTTGAATCGTCGTTACCATTTGTTCATTTTTAATCAAGTTGTTTGCAAGGTTTTTGAACATTGCAACTCGATGAGATGTATTTCTTCCAAATTTTCTACCGTCAACACCGTGTCTCATAAATTACTCCTCAGAATCTTCGTCTTCGAAATCTTCGTCTGATCCTTCGCCCAAAAGGTCATCAGAATCATCACCAACATTGATGGATGCTTCTGCAGGGGCAGGCTTAGAACCGTGAGCTGGGGCAACAAAGCCATCGAGCTTCAT
>CAZZLF010000271.1:0-3240 GCA_964654965.1 uncultured Bdellovibrio sp. | reverse complement strand
GCATCTCATCGTTATATTGCACATTAAAAAAGTCCTGACCAAATTCACCTAGAATCAACTTCTTTTTTCCTTGACGTGCATAGGCCCGAAGCGAATCACAATGAAGAATGATTCCACGGTCATCATAAGAATGAAAATCCAATACATCTGCACATGCCAAAGGACCTTGTTCATCGAGTAGATTTATGGGAAGTACCACCAACGGATGAAGTCGAATTGAAAACGTAACAGGAGTTTCTGCAAATGAAGGGATGCGATGGATGAACTCCCTCCAATGACAAAGCATTTTTGAAGCTCCCTTCCAATGACCTTGAAAACCAAACCGTTTAATTACTGCATCCATTTCATTGGAAATATCGATGGCACTGATGGTGTTACTCAAACCCTCTTTATCGATAGCAGAAAGCAATGGCCCAACAGCATTTTGAAGAAACTCTTGTCCACCATCATTCTGATAGATTGCCTTTAGTTTTTTTAATTCCTTCATGGTCAATCGATCTGGGCGATAAGACTGTCCATCCAACAGGGTCATGTAAACTCGAATTCCCCTGGAACGTGCTATTTTCAAAGTATCCATTACATTTTCGATGTAACTCGATTTAATTTTTAAGATGTGATCATTTTTCCATTCGAGCATTGGAAAATCGGAACTCTCAAAAAACCAAAGTCGGATATTCTTAGATCCTGCCAATTCCATAAGATCAAAAATACGATTCACTTCAGATCGATCATAAAATCCATCTAGATACTGCAAACCATATTGATTATGAAACCAAGCTTGATTAAAACCGATAGGAATCGCCTGCACCCATGCAGAAGACAAACCGAACCAGACGAACATCGTGTTCTTCATCAGTTTTCCAATCATCCTTTATCCATGATAAAGGATTTTTGCCGAGATAAAACACAAGTTACGCTGTCAGTATTTTGTCGTGAGAATTTACGTTGATGATGATCATCATCATTCGTTAAATAGCTGTGATTTCAACGACGCAAATGCTTGCATCAGAGTCAATAATCCAATGAATGTCATAATTCATCAGGCGAAACGCAAAGCGTTTTCCGACACTGGAAGCTTTTTCAATGGGAGAATGCTCCCGCTGAGAACGGGGGCGCGGATCCCACTCCAAAATTCCAATGACGAGTTTTTTCATGGTTTCATCAACCAGCGCTAACGCAGCCTCTGGTGCGAATCTCACTGAGTAACGAGAAATTTCATTTGTGATCCACCCGCTCGTTGAATCTTCAACAATGTCTGCATAAGGAATATAGGGTTTAACGTCCAGAAGAGGTGAACCATCAAGAATATCCACTCCACTGATTTCAATTTCAATTCCACCTTCAGCATCACGAATGATTTTATCCAATTTTACAACAGACATCCCTATTGGATTTGGACGATGAGGTGATCGAGAAGCGAAAACTCCGACTTTTTTGGGAGCATCAATTCGTGGTGGATGAATGGTATCAGTCCATGAATGAGGATGATTTTCATTTTGTCCTTTATGAAAAACATAAATAACCCAAAGATGGCTGAAGCCATCAAGATGAAGTACGGTCTGAGCAGAAAAGTTTGAATTCAATTTTAGAATCCCTTTGGCATCCTTAACCATCAGTGACTGACGTGGAACTCCGAACTTTTCAGTAAAACAGCTCCGAATCACTCCAATTGGATTCATGTTCATTATTTCCATTTTAAATCCTTTTTCGATATTTCAACATTCCATAACGACATAGGGAAAAATCAAATCGAGTGGGGTCTTCGGGATCAATTTTCTTCAAAGACCGTGTTACATCAATAGCGGTGTTCCAATTCACGGTTTTTCGGTCGGTCAGCTTCAAGCTACGCGAAATTTTCCAAAGATGGGTGTCGATCGGAATCACCAACTGGTCACTCCGGATCATTGGATTCTTCCAAAGACCCAAATCCATTCCATCATCTTTCCTGACCACCCACTTCAAGAACATCACCCAGCGCTTGCAGGCACTTTTTTGCTCAGGGGAATTCAGCATGTGCTTGAAATGTGCTCCTGGTTTGAAGTTTATTTCGTCCACCCAATTACGGTAATCCGAAATCAAACCGCGAAGTCCTGCCTCGATTGTTTCATCCTGGGCTCGGTGGTGAAGAAGAAAATGATTCTCTAAAGAGCCGAATCGGAGCAAGCTTCTTCGGTAAAGCAATTTCAACATAACCAGATCGCGATCGATATAAATACGATGTCGAAACCCTCTCAAGGCATCTAGCAACAACTCCCCCATCTGTGACTCATTGACTGAAGTCGATTGAAGATCCAACCCTGATGAACGAGTGATTGCAAGTTGAAGTGACTTTTGAATTTGAGCAACCGCTCCAAAAGCAAAAAGAGCACCAGTCAGAGCAATTTCTTCCGATTGTTGGTTACCTAGATGCGATCTAATAATCATCAACGGATCCAGTTCAAGAAATTTTGGATCATGAAAGTCACGATAACAATCAAGAATCACTTGTTGAGAATTCAACTGTTTCTTTCCTGTGAGATGCATTCCATTTCCTCTTGAATTGAATCAACAAACACATGCTTAAGGTCGCCATTCCCAATAAGATCATGTAAAAAACATTTGATCGAATCAAAAAAGAAACCACAAAGGATTGAAAGAGATAAAAAATTACGAATAAAAATGAAAAAAACTGCAAACAAGAAAAAACCAATTCAACGCCATTGAATCGATTGAAGGAAAAAACAGCCGCTCTCATATGAATTAAAGCAATGGCCGTGAGCATGACCGTTTCTGCAGAATGGGCCATTTTTAAACTGCCAGCGGTCATCATGATCATCACCAGCAGCATGGGCGACAGTACATGTCTCCACCCTAGGTCATCTTCTCCTGAAATCCTGGAAATCGAACTCCATGTAAAACCGGTATAAAAGGAATAAAAAACACAAACCAAAGTATGAGACTGAAGATCGTGGTTCACCAGCCAGAAAACCACACTTAATAACGAGAAAATTCCGGTCAACGAGGCTTTGAAGTTCATATCATCCTTTATGTGAAAATTACTTCGAGGTGTCTATACTTTTTACAGCATGATGATCAATGATCAATCACACCCCATCAACTGGATTCGTGGAATAAAGAAAAACCCCTAGAAATCTCAACCAGTTTTACCCTGATCACTTTTTGAATCCCGATTGGCACACCTTGTGCTTTGTCTATGTGTATAAAGCGCTGTAAAGCGAAAAGAGGGTTTTTATGAAGAAC
>CAZZLF010000270.1:0-3277 GCA_964654965.1 uncultured Bdellovibrio sp. | reverse complement strand
CAATGCGGATACCTGACCGGAAAGCCTTCTTGAGCGGCAAGACTATTGATTGCATCCGGAGGAACCATCTCAAAAATGGTTTCAAAAAAGTCGAGACCAAAACCTTCCGCAAAGCCCCGGATTTCATCCCTCAATTTGGCCAGATCTGCTGGAAGATTTGTTGAATTCATCTTATTTACCTTTCCTCAAAAAATCTTTAATGGAAGCGAGAATTCCATCCTTATTCTCAATGCGTGACAAGGTAACCTGTTCGCTATCTTTTCCAAATTCTTCCATCAAATCCTTATAAAACTGACCTGAACCATACCGGGAATCCACCTGTCCGTAACAAAACATGTTCACTTTATCGAGCAGGGAGCTTTTCATCAATTCAATGCATTGCTTGGTATCTTCAGTGGACCAATTATCCCCATCTGAAAAATGAAACGGATAGATGTTCCAATCCGATGGAGCGTAATCTTGAAGGATGATCTGTTCACAAAGTTTGTACGCGGAACTGATCAACGTTCCTCCACTCTCTTTTGTTCTAAAAAAAGTCTCCTCGTCGACTTCTTTGGCTGTAGCATCGTGAATGATGTATCGGGTTTCGACACCTTTATACTGCGAACGCAACCAGGTATTGATCCAGAATGCTTCCGTGCGAACGATTTCTTTTTGCTCGTCTCCCATCGAACCTGAAACGTCCATCATGTAAATGATGACAGCCGAGTTCTCATGCTTCACGTCTGACTTCCAGGAACGATAACGCATATCTTTTTTGATCGGCACAATCACGGGTTTATCAGGATTATACGTTCCTGTGGAAATCTGCCGCTTCAACGCTTCTTTGAAGGTCCGCTTGAAATGACGAAGGCTGTTTGATCCTTGAGCGGCGATGGAAGTATATTTTTCAACCCTCGATTTTAACGTTTTCTGGCCACGAGGTTCGATTTTGGGAAGCTCCAGCTCTTCCGCTAGAATTTCTGCCAATTCTTCGAGCGTGAACTCCACTTCCAGACCATGATCTCCCGATTCTTTTCCTGCTTGTTTTCCATCTCCCGGCTGACCATCCTGTGGATCCCCTTGTCCTGGAACGGGATCACCGGCTTGACCATCTCCTTGTCCGACGCCGCCTTGGTTGGAACCAAAACGAAATCGTGGAATTTCGATCTGGGGCATCGGAATCGTTACCGTGTCCTTGCCTTTACGTCCGAACATTTCCGAGTGCTGGATATACTTCTTGAGATCCTGCTTGATCTTGCCTCTAATGATCTGGCGGAATCGAGCGTGATCACGTTTTGTTCCGTCCATCATAAACGATGTGCTCCTTCCGCAATCAAACTGCGCATCAATCCCTTTTCTTCACGTCACCGCGGGCAAAAATGCTCGCCACAAAGTTCAATACATCGGTTGCCGAAATTTCGTCATAGCCGAAGTTCTTGATCAATCGAGCTTTGACCACATCGATTTTTTCCTGGGCATTGCGGTCGACTACGTTTGATACAAGACTGGTCAGCTTGATGGAATCCTTCTGGTCCTCGAAAAGCTTCAATTCCAGAGCCTTGTGCAGTCGCTCGTTGGTCTTGAAGTCAAAGGTCTTTCCTTCGATGGCGAGCGCGCCGATGTAATTCATGATCTCCCTGCGGAAATCATCCTTACGGGATTCAGGGATGTCGATCTTCTCCTCGATCGAACGCATGAGTCTTTCATCCGGTTCCTCGTCCATTCCCGTATATTTATTACGAACTTTTTCCCGTTGGGTAAATGCCTTCACATTATCAATGTAATTACCGCAAAGTTTTGCAATGGAGTCCTCATCGGCTGAGATCGCCCGCTGGACTTCATTTTTCACGATGTCCTCATATTCTTGCTTCACGACTGAAATGAGATCACGGTATTCTCGCCTTTTCTCTTCAGAACCGATCAAAGCATGATTTTTCAATCCACTTTCAAGCTCATTTAAAACCATGAACGGGTTCACACAAGCCACATCGCTACGAACGATGGCATTAGAGATTTTATCCTGAACGTAACGAGGAGAAACTCCGTCCAATCCCTCGCGCACAGCCTCTTTTCGAAGTTCTTTAACGTTTTCTTCGGTAAATCCGCTTAGCGTTTTTCCATCATAAAGCTTCAACTTCTGCATCAACGAGATGGATGCCTTTTTGGGATGTTCCAAACGAGTCAGGATCGCCCACATTGCCGCAACTTCAATGGTGTGGGGAGCAATATGCTTTCCGCGGATCTTGTTCGGATTGAAATCCTTTTCGTAAATCTTGATCTCGTGTTTGAGCTTGGTGATGTAAGGCACATCGATCTTTACTGTCCGGTCACGAAGCGCTTCCATGAACTCATTGTTTTGTAATTTACGAAATTCCGGTTCATTGGTGTGTCCGATGATCACTTCATCGATATCCGTCTGAGCGAACTTCTTTGGTTTGATCTTATGCTCTTGGGATGCAGTCAGAAGATCATATAGAAACGCGACATCGAGCTTCAGCACTTCGATGAACTCGATTACCCCACGGTTGGCGACACAAAACTCTCCATCAAAATTGAATGCTCTGGGATCTGAATCCGATCCGTATTCGGCAATCTTGCGGTAATTGATGTCACCGGTAAGCTCGGTGGAATCCTGGTTTTTTTCATCTTTCGGTTGAAACGTACCGATCCCTATCCGGTCTTTTTCAGAAAGCATGACCCGCACCACCCGAACGTGATCCATGACTTTCACCCAATCCCCGCCGTAACGTTTCATGAGCTCTCTCATCACCAAACGGGAAGCTGGGTCCAAATCGCCCTTCGGGGAAACTCGATAATCGGTTTTGTTTTCAGCGTTGATTTCTGAAAGCACTTTTGCCCGCATATCTTCCGGGATGAGCTTCAATGGGTCTTCATTCATCGGAGACATCATTTCAATGGCGCCCCCGAACAAAGGCTCACCCTTTCCGGTTGGATCAATCCATTTGAATGTATACATTGCTCCTGCATCCGTACGGGAATAGGATTCGATCCCTTTTTTTAGCAAACGGGTCAATGTCGATTTTGCAGAGCCCACTGGTCCGTGCAATAAGAGAACGCGTTTTTCAGTGCCATAACCATACGCCGCTGACTTGAAAAAATTGACCAGTTTCATGATCTGAACATCGAGACCAAAGACAGCATCTGCACCGTTCCCGATCGGATCATCGAAGAACTTGTAACGAGTAATCTCTTTTTTGTATTCGATGAAATTATCTGTGCCGTGGCTGAGAATCATATCGTACATGCGCTGGAACGCATTCCGCGTGAGGAAGAA
>CAZZLF010000269.1:0-3293 GCA_964654965.1 uncultured Bdellovibrio sp. | reverse complement strand
AACTAATGCTTCCAGGATTCAAATATTTTCCGGCATGAGCTTCTGTCAAATCAAAGAATGCCTCAATTCCATTCTGTTTTTTTGGTGTTGTTGTCACCAAAAAAGCGCTCACTGCTGCAAACAGGATCGTGACCGAAATCAAAAAAGATTTTTTTTGTTTCATTTTGTATCTCCTTAATTGATGCAACTTGAACTACCACAGTTCAAACTAGCGTTGCTGATAGTGGATTGAGAGGTACTGTCATCTGAGTCTTCTGACTTTGAACAACCGACGATTCCCAAGACTCCGATACAAATTGCCAGTGCAAACAAACGAAAAAAATCACTTACTAATTTTTTTTTCATGACGAATATTACTCCTTTCAATCATTTTCACTTTTGATCAAAGAAACTTCAATTTTTTAAATGTTTTGATTATAAAAAAACAAACGTCAAAAAAATAGGGTAAGCCACTAGTTTGACGAAAAGGATTATCGATTCAACCAGTCATAATTGAAACTGACACTGATTCGGTCTTCTTCGCTTTGATGAGGCGGAACTAAGCTTTGGAAATTCAAAGCCCCTCATACCTCTAGCCTACCCCACCTTTTTAAGAAAAATCCCTCCGCCAGCGCTCCGGGATTGTTATTGATGGACGGAAAGGCTTCAAGCCTGAGCGTTCCGCCCAATGGGCTGTTCAGTTTTCAATTTTGGGCTATCATGGGGTTATGAAGCTCAAGAAACTCCTTTCTGAACACCATCGGTGCAAACCCGTTGGCTATTTGCCCGACAATCTCGGCGATGGTTACCTGATTCAGTACAATCCGGTTTTTCGGAACATCCGCAAATCGGCACTAGAGTTGGGCGTTCGGTATTCCCCCCAGCGTTTTGAAGGTTACGATGTTCTTCCGCTCACTCAGTTACCCAAGATCTTAAAGACAAAAACCGTTCCCTATGCGCCGAATGTGATGGTACTCGACGAGATTGAAAATCAGATTCCCGATCATTTTCAGGTGGGGTAGCTCCCTCCGCTCCGTTCTAACTATGTGATGCATGAATTAGCTCACGTCATTGCCCGCATGGTTCGCATTCGCAGTCTTGGCGAATTGAAGTTGGAACCGGCAGCCGGTCACACCAAGTCCCTTCAGGCTGAACGGCGATTGGCATTGGCAATCATGATGGAGGAATCCTTCGCCAACTCTGCCGAGAGTTTGCTTTCGCTTGCTTCCACCAGCACGATCCATGATCAGTTCGTCCTGAAGAACGCTTATGTTCATGAAACCGCTGAAATGAGGAAATGCCTTCGTAACTCGGTTTCGAAGTTCGGGTTTGAATCCGTATTCAGGTTGGTGTTCCTTTCTTTTGTTCATGCGAATTTTCTGAAGACCAAGGTGAATCCTCGTGATTTCGACCGCGCTCTTCGATGGGTGTTTCGATGTGACCAGAAAAAAATCTCATCCATGGACCAAAAAGCCCATCGCGAGTTGAAAGAGATTTTTCTGGGTGGAATGGATCTTGACCCATTGTTCACCGGGTTGACGAACTCGTTTTGCCTGCGCTTCATGGGTATCAAGACTCCTCTGCCTCACATTTTTGAATTCGATTTCATGACAATGCTCGAGACCGATGCCGACTGCGTTTCGTTCGTTGATCAGCTGTCGGGAGTGATCGGAGCATGACCGACGCGCATCCGAAACGAGTGGGCTTTGGCATTCTGATGGGTATGTCTACCGGCGTGTTCTGGGGGTTGCCATTTTTGGTGCCGCAGATCCTGCATCGGTTTTCATCGTTTGAAATCGCATTCGGACGGTTTTTCTTTTTCGGAATCATCAGCTTTTTCTTTTTGAAACCCGTCCTCAGGGTGATTACCCGTTTGAATTGGGCCGATCGACTGAAGATGATGGTACTGAGTGTGGTGGGGTTCTGGGGTTACTCGATCATCCTTTTTTATGGTGTTCAACAGACTGATGGAATCATTTCATCCTTGATTGTCGGCCTGCTACCTATCAAGATTCCCCTGTTCACCAAGGGTAGGAGACACAGCGGAATCTCATTTTATACGGGGTTGTTGATTCTTTTGGCTGCTTTGTTGAATCTTTTTCTATACCCGGTGTTGAACGGTCTCGTTGCAGTGAAAGCTCCATCGGTTTCGGGAGTAATCGCCTTGTTCTTGGCGCTGGCGTCCTGGACGGTTTATCCCATCGCCAACACCCGATTCCTGCAGCACCACACCTGGTTTCCCCGTAAGGACTGGTCGAGTGTGATGGGCGTGGTATCGATCTTCTGTTTTTTGCCGATCTTTGCGACTCAAACCGATGTAGGTGAAATGGTTCAACGTGACGGATTTTCAATGTACCTGATCTGTTGCATGGCCTTGGGCTTCGGTTCCTCGTGGTTTGCCAAATGGCTGTGGAACATCTGCTCTTATCATTGTCCGTCAGAAATTTCAGGACCACTTTTGGTTTCCGAGGCTCTATTCGGGCTGATCTACAGTTTCATGTATGAAGGACGCGCCCCTCGATACTATGAATCGGTATCGATCGCGCTCTATCTGATCGGGGTGGTGGTAACGATCCGATCGCAGATGTCGCGCAGAAAAACCTGAAGCGAGTGCCCTTACCAGTTGTTGTCAAACTTGGTTTTTCCAGTTTCTGCTTTTTCACCATTGGCGTTGGTGCCTACGAGCATGATTATTCCCGTAGACAAATTTCTAACGTAAACATCAATGGCCGCATATGGATCGCTCAATTCAGGGTCTTGACTGTCGAAAGTGGCGCCGGATTGAAAAAAGACTTTCTTGCCGTCTCCGGTGAAAATGGGAAGATAATATCCTTCCTGCGTGCTTTGAACTCCCTCGTTGTTGACGCTCAAAAGAGTCACTTCGTCAGTGTTTAGATTCATCAAGAACAAGTCCGAAGTTCCGTTGGTGTCATTGGCAACCAAGGTGCCATCATTCGATGAAAAAGCCACTTGAGTGCCGTCGGGGCTGATAGCGACAGCTGAAAAACTGTTCACATTCCCCAACCCAAGACATCTGATCTCACCAGTTTTGATGTTTTTCACAAAATAATGGATTTTTCCGTCATTGGCTACATCTGGAACCAGATTGGTTGAGAACGAAAAAAATGCCACGAGGTTTCCATCGTCAGAGACACTGGGTTGCCATGAACTGTCGTTTGCTTGAACACCGTTTGCGTCTGAAGAAACCAAAGTGATTACTCCTGTATCGAAATCCTTGAGTAGAATGTCTGATTTTGTACCGGTCGAATCATTGGAAAGGAGATTGGTGGCATCAGAGTCAAACGCGCTTTTTT
>CAZZLF010000268.1:0-3297 GCA_964654965.1 uncultured Bdellovibrio sp. | reverse complement strand
GTTCAGCAAGTCTACTGTTTCTCAACCTAGCCCAAAAGTATTTGAATCTGAAAAAGTAGAGCTTGCACTTCGTTTTGCCAGCCATCTCGAAGCCAATCCATCGACGCTGGAGCAATTAAAAAAAGAACAAGCAGAAGAGGATTCTTCACTTCCGGATCCAAAAGTTTTAGAACACACCCTACTTTCAAGGGGAAAAAACATCAGTTCAAAACCAAACCCATCAGCAAAGGAATCAAAAACTCTTTATCTGAAATCAAGGCAGGACCCACTTCAATTTGAAACTCAGGAAGAATGGGTGAAGTGGCTTCATGAGGGTACGCAGCAACAAGGCGCTCGATTTATTGAAAGTATTGCGTGGGAACCTAATGCTTCAAATTTCCTGGACGCATTAGAAATGATGTCTCAATTGGAGCGTGATCCGGCTCAGCTTCGTGAGCTCACTCAGATCGCCATTGAAAGTGCATCGCGAATTTTGCGATTATCAGAATCGAATGAACGTGAAAAAACGCTGAAGATTTTAGAGCTTTTTGTTCATTTGAGTGAAGAAAATTCAACAGCTCATACTCAGATTGAACAATTACTCAATCAAGCTACTTTGCAAAACAAACATTAGGCCCAACCATGATTTTACCATTGGAGATCATGGTCCCGTCTCCTCGAACTTCATAAGTATTGGTATAGGCGGTACTGCGAAGAATGGTAGAAATCTTGTAGGTCACATCAAGCGTGATCGCTGCATTTGGGTTTTCCGGATCAGCAACGTTAAAAACATTAGGAACATCAACGCTTACATCGAGATTATATCCCCATAAAACATCAACTTTTTTCGGAATCACTCGAGCCGAAGCGATGTATTTTCCTTTTCCACCGACATTTCCGCCGTAGACCAAACCAACAGTATATTGGAAGTTTACGGTTTCCATTCCATAGAGATTTTCAACGATAACTTTGTAAGTAATGGCTCTTTCAGATTTCCAACCAGTTAGCATTTCCCATCGACCGCTTGAAATATAGGGAAGTGCGCTTGCGTTCTTAGAGTTCACATTTACGATGGGCGCCCCATCTTTCACAATCTGCCAGGCCTTGATCGCCAGATCCAAAATCATGAGAGGGTTCGGTTGTCCGGGCTGAGTGGGATTAGTATTGAAAATGGGAGGAATGGTGGGAATGGGCGTATTGGTAGGAGGGTTGGTTGATACGGGAGGATTCGTGGGAACAAACTGTTCCGGATCAATGGTCTCGTTTTCTTCAATTTGAAGCACTTCTGTGGTGACTTTACCGACTTCGTAAAAGCCTTCAGATGCGAGAGCTGGTCGATTTAGACCAAGAACGGTGGTGGTAGTGAAGAATAACCCAGCAAAAAAACCCAGTTTTTTCATCCATTTTCCCCTTTTGACGCAGACGCGTCGAATGTCTTATAGCCAAGCACCATGGGAATTGCAAATGCTTTTTACGGTAAAAAATAGCCGATTCCGGCCGAAAAAAAGTTAAGGGAAGGAGGGAAATGGATAATGATGCTGGACGTTTAGACCGGTCTTGGGATACAAAGAAACCCTAGTTCGTCTGTTGTTGGCTCGTAGCTCAGTTGGTTAGAGCGCTTCCTTGACATGGAAGAGGTCGCAGATTCGAGTTCTGTCGAGCCAACCATTTTTTCCCATCAAAATGAATAACCCTTAAACTTCGATCTCACGAAGCGTGATTTCCGTTTGGTAAATACATGCTCACTTTGGGCGCCAGTAGCTCACACGCTGATTTTATAACCGCATTTAGTGCGAATGAGTGCGTCTGTAGCTGTGTTATCAATGACACAATTGTACGATTGCCTTCAGTTTTATACTATAAATATAGTTTAAAATATCGAGGTTCTTTATGTCCTTACTCAAGTACAGTTCTATTTTTCTTCAGTTCTGCTTCATGAGTTCTTTGGTGGTCGGGTGTTCAGTCAAAAAAAGTTCAAGCTCCGGTACAGAATCAACGGTAAATCAGCCATTTGTCGTCCCAGAAACCACAACATACGTTTTTTCCAGTATTGGTGCCTCAAACTTGATTGATGGTTCAAGTTCCAAAGTTTGGCAGGTCTTTCAAAAGAACGTCGTTACCGGCGAATTGAAGCTTGTTTCGAAAAATGCCGAGGGAGTTATGTCCGACAGTGGATCATTGCTACCCAGTCAAAGCGCCGATGGAACCAAAGTCGTATTCAATTCTTGCTCGGGCAATCTGATGGAAGGAGTGAGCGGGTGCCAAGTTTATTACAAAAACATGGTTACCGGCGAGGTGAAGTTGGTATCTTCCACTAGTGGTGGTGTCGCCAATATCGGACAATCGGATAACTTTGCATTGAAAATCAGCGGAGATGGAAATCGAGTTGCATTCCTGATCAAGTCGACCAACCTGACGAATGAGAGTGATGGCACATGGGGAATTTATGCAAAGGACATGACTACGGGTAAAATCATTCGGGTCGACACTTCGTCTTCAGGAATCGTCGCGGATCGAGCAACCAATACAAATCCTAACTCTTACGATCCGAATCTGAGCTATGACGGAAAAAAAATCATATTCATGTCAGATTCCAGCAATTTAGTAGATGTCGGTGTTGATGAAAATAACGATTCGGACATTTTCGTCAAAGATTTCGATACAGGTGAAACTAAATTGGTATCAGCAGCGGCAGATGGCACCGTGGGAAATATCGGTAGTAATAGTAGTTCCATTTCCGGTGATGGCAAAAGGGCAGCGTTCTCCTCAGGGGCAAACAATCTGATTGCCAATGATACCGATCCTCTTCGTTCTTATCTTTTCATGAAAAATCTTGAAACCGGCGAAGTGACCAAGTTCAGAACTGGAAATTCCGGTAGCTTTTTTCCGTCCTTGAATTACGACGGAACAAAAATGGCATTTGTATCGTGGTCAAGCAATCTCTTTGAGTCCATAAACGGAAGCGGGCCTGACCTTATGATCTTGGATGTGCCGCAATTGATGATCACACTTGCCACTCCGAACAATAACAGTTCTTCAGATCTTTCGGCCATCACCATGGCTCAAGATGGAAAATCGGTGGTATTTCAAACTCAAGCGAGTTTGATTGCGGATGATCCGGGAACAGGAAATGATTCTGCCGACTGGGACGTTTATCTTTTCAAAATGGACACCGCCGGGCTTTCAAGAATCAATACGAATTCTTTTGGTGTGATTTCCGACTCTGGATGCAAAATCGATCCGAATTGGTAACAAATTCAAGATTCGAAGATCCGCTTCATTGCTTCTTGAAGTGCACCACCAAAATGCTGAAGGCTT
>CAZZLF010000267.1:0-3302 GCA_964654965.1 uncultured Bdellovibrio sp. | reverse complement strand
CCCGTAGCTCAGCTGGATAGAGCACCTCATTTCTAATGAGGGGGTCCCAGGTTCGAATCCTGGCGGGTTCGCCATTTTTCTAGTTTTTCAAACCAAACAAATTAATCATTTCGTGATCTGAGTGTAATTCTACATTCAGAGTTTTATTTTCTGTTTTTGAAATCAGAAGAATTTGAGTTGGTCCGATTACCCTGGCAACGCGCTTTTGAATCACGTGAAGTGCCATTCCTTCATCAATACCGATTCCGTAAGTATTTTCCTGATTCAAAATCAACCCCGCCAATCGATTGAATCGCTGACGAACAATGAAATGCTGATCAACAATGAATTCCTGAGGAAGCAAGCCTAGTCCTTCAGCAAGAATGGTTTTAGTTCCGTCGATAGAAGTCAGGTCGCTTTCTCCGGTAAGCATGCGTTCAGACATGATTGCTGTTCCGGCACTGGTACCCGCAAAAGCAACTCCATTCTGGTAAGCCTGTTGAAGTGGTGTCTTGAGGTGGAGATCAAAAATCGCTTTCATCAATTTGTTTTGATCACCACCGGTAAAGAAGATTCCGGTAGCTGAGTCCAGTGTTGAAAGATTCAGGGGTTTTTGTTTTTTTTGAATAGAGATCTGGGGAAGGATTTTGATCGAAGCCGGATGGTAAATTTCTAATTCTGCGCGGATCGCTTCTGCTCCCTGAAGATTTGTCGATGCCCAGGGACAGATCAGGATTTTCGCATGCTCCGCTCCTGCAGCTTGAACAAATGCTTTCATGGCTTCAGCAGGTCGTTTTCCTCCACCAATGAGAATCAGATTGGTTCCAGCAAATGCTGGGGGAAAGGACAGTAATGCCAAAAACAGAATTTTCATGGGGAATGACTATCAGGTTTTTCAGATGATGTGAACGACTTCAGTTTTGGGAAGACGGAATTGAGGACCCCAGGTACCTCGGTCGCTTTCTTTTCCGATCGAAATCACCATGACCACTCGGGTAGAGTATGGCAATTTCAGGAATTTTTTCACTCGACGCTCATCAAAGCCTTCCATCATGCAGGTGGAATAGCCCTGGGCACTGACCGCAAGAACAAAGTTTTCTGAGGCCAAAGCGGCTGATTTTACCGCAACCAACTGTAAATCTTGAAGGGTATTGGGCCCCCGGGGTAACGGTCTGAAGATTCCGGCAATGGAGGTCATCATGGCTTTGGTGTAACCCCAAAGATTCAGAAACCCCCAGCGGTAGGTCGCAGGAATCAGGCTTTTATAATAAGTTTGGACAATTTTGGGTGCGTTCACCGACTCGACCCATTGGATGAGTGGTTTTTGAGATCGCTTCCATAAAGTTGGATCTGCAGTCACAACGACAAGATCAGAGGCCGTTCTCGCCGCAGATTGGCTCAAGCAATATTCAACTAATTTCTTTTTCTGTTCTGCACTTTTGACCCAATAAAAATTCCAGGTTTGGGTGTTTGAGGAATTGGGAGCAAGTATGGCGGCATCGAGTGCTTTTTGAATGACTTCTTCGGGCACTTTTTCATCTGTGTATTTGCGAATGCTTCTTCTTTTGGAAACGGCTTCAAAAAAATCCATTAGAGTTCGTATATTCCCATGAGTCCGAAGTGATCCGAAAATAAGTTTTCTTCATGATTCAGTTGAATTTCGGTATGAATCGGGTTGATCGCACCTTTGTAAAAAAGATAATCGAGTCGTTTACGGATCATGGGATCACCAGTTTTTTTCGAATAATCACGAGCATAATGATTATTTTCACAATCATAGGTAAAGCCGGGATCGGTTTCACCGTGTGTGGCAATCCAAGCGTCGCTCACCGCTAATTGGGAAATCGCAAACTGATATTCAGGAGCCTTTGGGCTGAAGTTCATATCACCAGCAATAATGGTTGGTGACTCTTGTTCTTCAAATCGGTCTGTGAAGACACGGAGTTGATGGAGTTGAGAAATTCTTGCGTTTCGATCGGTTGCATCCAGATGGGTTGCAATGACATTTACTTTTTTGTCATGCGAAAGAGAAAGGGTCACCAACGCAGCACCTTTTCTTGAAAAACAATCTGAACCCTTGCAGGCGCGATACTTCAAGGTGGCGTAATTTAGAATCGGATATTTGGAAAGAATTCGAAGGCCACTTCCGACCAGACGGCCTCCATGGCGTGGTCCATCTACGCGAAATGGATACTGGTAACTTTTAAATTGAGATTTTCCCTTTGGGGTGAACACCTCGGTAAGGATCACCACATCGGGGTCAAGGTGATTGATTGTCTGCATTGCTGATTCGTAACGCCAAGTATCCCAAGCGGTGAAAGGCACGCCCCAGGTATTGTAGGTGAGAACTTTGATGGATTCTGCATGTGCAGAACCAATGAAAAGAGTCAGAATGAATACTTTGAAAAGTTGCTTCAAGGTTGAAGTCATTTTGTTGCCCCCCGTATAGAAAGTAACACAGAGCTCAACTCTGGCAAGCCCGGAGATCACTATTCAACGATGACTTTGGAAGACTGGGAAGTCCGAGGAGCCATTGCTTTGGATGGAAGATATTGATCGCTCAGACGATGAAAATAAATGAGTTCATCGCCGGTATCTTCCTGATGTCCGGAAGTTTTTCCTTCAATGGCGTCTACTTTTTCTGGATCCATAAATTCCGCCGCGAGAGACATGATGCTTCCCATGGTTGCTTCTTTCCAGAAGTTGGCGTTTACGCCCTTCATGGTTCCGCGAGCTATGGCGCTTTTGGCCATCCATTTGGCTGGAGGTAACCAATTCAAGATGCGAAGAAGTACTCGGGTTTTCTTTTCGTCGTCAATGATGTTGGCATTCATCAGGCGAATGGCCAGTGCCTGGGACACGCTGACGACGCAGTCTTTTTCGTCAAATCCGTCAATCAAGTTTGCACTGATTCGGTCATCTTTGTTTCGATCGCAGCGGTTCATCATGCTTTCCAGCAAGATCGAAGTCAGATTGAGGATGTCCATCTCGACCGGTTCGAGAAGATTATTATCAGGGCTGCTTGCCAGAACCTCGGTATAAATCACACCACAAGTACGTTCAAATCCCCAGGTGACACACTCGTTATAAATGCGGGGAAAATGATCGTGCAGCATGCGGGGAATGTTTTCGACGATCTTACGACGAGAAATCCATTCAATAGCGCCGACTTTCTGAAGGTCCAAGGGATATTCAATCAAGAATTGATCACGAAGATGCTCAAGAAGATTGTAAACGTAAAGAAAGGTCGTGATTCCCAATCGATCCAAGGTCTTCACCGGATGTTCTTTTGGATCGTAAACCTGAGAGGATAGTTTTTTCAA
>CAZZLF010000266.1:0-3309 GCA_964654965.1 uncultured Bdellovibrio sp. | reverse complement strand
GACACAACATTGCTTCCCAGAATGAGAGGATAGAGTTTTGAGTTTTCAGAATAAACTAATTTTCCATCGTGATCATGAATTTTCACATTTTCAAGAATGATGATTCTTCCCCCTGTGCCATTTTTCATTTCTTTTTTAAAATGGCCGGTCAAAATGCCTCCACTGAGAGT
Organism: uncultured Bdellovibrio sp.; assembly: GCA_964654965.1. Classification (GTDB taxonomy): domain Bacteria; phylum Bdellovibrionota; class UBA1018; order UBA1018; family CAIMNF01; genus CAIMNF01. The sequence goes on along the minus strand of CAZZLF010000266.1, from coordinate 3,139 downwards.
TGAAATTCCACTGACATGAAGTTTCTTCAAAAGTTCCTGAGTAGGAACCTGTGAAATTGCGGGATGAAACATTGGAAAATGTATATCAGAACCAAATAGGGAATAGCTGAAATCATCAAAGGCAACTTCGTGGTGAGAAAATTGTTTGGATCCTGACAGGGTGAAAGAAACCACGTGATTGTCTGAATCTGTTTCAAAGTCAGTGACCATTCCTGTTACCTGCATTCCACTGTCGAGCTTAACTGTTACCGTTGCTTGAGCTTTTTGAGCGGTCCCCATTCCATGAGCGCCCCCTTTTCTAAAGCTCATCTGATTCGCAAATTCTTCCAGTGCATTGGTAAGTGACTCAAAGTCTTTCGCCACAAACAATTGGGGTTGTGGTCTGGTGATGTCGTATGAAGTGTGAATGACCGTATCGAGTTGAAACGGAACCTTGCGAACATGGGGATGAATGCAATTGTAACTTTCCGTAACAGAAGAAAGTAGTCCAGCGCCATAGATGAGATTCTGACCATCGACTTCAATCATTCCATATTCCGTCGTCCACCAAGCCATTCGGGTCAGAAGAGCTGCTTCAGAAGGTTCATCAATTTGAGCTGCAACTTCCTCGAATTTTTTTTGAGCAGCAGTGATTTCATCTTCAGAAGATTTCGGGTTCTCCTTGATTTCAGAAAGGTTGAAAATTGCATCGTAGAGTTCGAGATCTTGTTTGCTGATGATGGCGTTTCTGGCCACTATTCCATAAGCTTCAAGATATTTTCTGTATTTTGGATCGCAGACAATCGGCGCGTGTCCCGCAGCTTCATGAACGATATCAGGAGAAGGGGTGTAGCCGAGATTATCGATTTTTCTCATATCACAGGCAATTGCCAGAATTCGAAGAGATTGAAGTTCAAGAAAAATGCTGGGAGGAATAAAACCGTTGATTGCAACTGCCCGCCAACCCATTTTTTTTAAAGCTTCATCCATCTCACTAATCAGTGGAATTCGCTCAGTAGAGATGCCCGTTGCTTCTATTCCTTTGAGATATAGGGGATGAGCGTGTTTGGAGAAAAATTTTTTCGATGCCGCCATGATGAAGCGCCACGCAGCGTGGTCTTCAGGCGTGTAAAGTGAGGGATCCTGCTCAGTGATGTATTCAAGAAGGTGTTCTGGAATGCCAGTTGTGGAAAACGATTGATCAGGAAAGTTTGTTTTGGTCATCGTCGTTGTTTTTGCCTTCGAGTCCTTTTTTAAAGGCGTGAATTCCTTTTCCGAGTGCAGAACCCAGTTCAGGTAATCTACGGCTTCCGAAAAGAAGCACTACCACTGCCAAAATCAACAAATGACCACCGCTTAATCCAAACATACTTTGACCCTAACACATAAAACGCTGGATTATGAGTGAATTTTTGGCTAAATACGGGGGGATGGAAACCCAAAAAGAAAAAACAAAACCCATACTTATCGATGCCAAACTCGTATCGAAAAAAATGCTGACCTCTGATGTTTTTGAATTGAAGCTGGAGTCCTCGGCTCCTTTTCAATTTCAGCCAGGTCAATTTATCAGTGTGTTGATTCCTGGAGCAGGACCAGCGGGTAGAGATTTGCGTCGAGCGTATTCCATTGCATCAGCTCCAGAAATGATGCCAGGCGAAAACTGTTTTGAGCTTTGTGTAAAACTGGTTGAGGGTGGTCCGGGAACGAATTATTTGAATAATCTTCAGATTGGCCAGGCCTTCAAGGGCCACGTTCCGTTTGGTGATTTTGTTTATAAAACGTCCAAAGAAAAGCATGTTATTTTTGTTGCTACCGGAACGGGTATCGCTCCGTTTCGATCGATGGTGTATTCAAAAGTTTACAATGAAAACAAGCCATTAAGCGCCAAAATCCTTTTCGGAGTTCGCGATTCCAGTGACCTGTTTTATACCGAAGAATTAGCCCCATTATTGGGCAAAGGATATGTCGAGGCGTTGTCCCGTCCTTCGGGCCAGTGGTCTGGATTCCATGGTCGGGTAACCGATTGGCTTCGACAAAATTCTTCAGTGATCGATTGGAAAAACACCGAGTTTTATCTTTGTGGAAATGGGGCCATGATTACGGAAGTGAAAGCAATCCTGACCGAGATGGCGGTAGATAAGTCTGCCATCCATCAAGAGGTTTATTACAAATAGGGTGTCTGACTACTTTTCTATGCTTGGTGCGCAAAAGCTGTTTTTTTTCAAATTCGGTGACCAGATCGATCCTGAATTGACAAGTGCCGGTAAATATTGAAAAGTAGGAAAACAATTTACATACACACTCTACTGAAGACAGACCTGTTTGCAATATGCACTAGGCGGGGAGATGGTAGAGTGGTTGATTGCACCGGTTTTGAAAACCGGCAACAGGGCAACCTGTTCGGGGGTTCGAATCCCTCTCTCCCCGCCATTAAAAAAGCCGCTGAACCAGTAGGGTTCGACGGCTTTTTTAGTTTTTAGATTCCAATCACCAATCTACACCCATCTTTAAGGAATGAACGACGGTTTTCGCCCCCTCTGTGATAAGAAGCGTGCATGAAAACAACAGAACTTTTGTCCGCACTGGAGTGGCGTTATGCCACTAAGAAATTTGATTCCACCAAAAAAATTCCAACTGAAGAATGGAAAGCACTCGAGCAATCACTGGTGTTGGCGCCTTCGTCTTATGGTCTTCAGCCATGGAAGTTCATCGTAGTTCAAAACCCTGAAGTTCGCGCAAAACTGAAAGCTGCATCTTGGAACCAAACTCAAGTGACCGATGCTTCTCACTTTGTAGTTTTGGCGACTCAGGAAAACATCACCGAAACCGACGTGCAGGAATTCATGAAATTGAATTCAACAGTACGTGGAATTCCAATGGAAAAGCTAAAGGGTTATCAAGAAATGATCATCGGTGATTTAGTGAAAGGACCACGTTCAGCGATCATTAGTTCATGGGCCCAGCGCCAGGCTTATATTGCGATGGGATTTGTGATGGAAGCAGCTGCGATGTTGAAAGTCGACACCTGTCCCTTGGAAGGATTAGACCCAGCAGCATATGATCAGATTCTCGATCTGCAAGGTAGCGGATACAAAACTGTAGCTGCAGTGGCATTGGGATATCGCCATTCGGAAGATGGATATGCGATGGCTAAAAAAGT
>CAZZLF010000265.1:0-3319 GCA_964654965.1 uncultured Bdellovibrio sp. | reverse complement strand
AAGCCATTCCAAAAGCAATTTGATAGATCCATTTTTTTTTAATTTTCATTTTGAATCTCACTCAATTATTTTCTGCTTTCAGGACGAAAAGTAATCATGATCGGATTCAACACTTTCGCTGGATCCGCTCCCCGTGAAGTCCCCTGAGCGATATAGTTTCTTTGAATCGCTTTCATCACATCCCCTTTGGGAACCATCGCCTCCGTGATGACACTGCAATTTGGAATTCCAAAACAATTTCGTCCAAAATAATGCACATAAAATTTATCTGTATTACTCACAGAATTCGCAAATTCAGCAGCTGTACCGATCAAATCGAAATGTGATCGATTCAATGCGCCCACCAATGGTGGCAACCAATTCGCCGAAAGACTGACATATCTTGCGTTCCCGGTTGCGGTGCCCAGCGTTCCAACAACCGCAACTACCTCACCGTGATCAAGGGTGGCGCTCATTCCTATTTGATAATCAGCATCGGAATTATCTCCAAGACAATTCATCGGTCGATTAAGGCAATGTTCACCCAGTAAATCAATCCAAAGACTGAGACTTTGAAACGAAGATTCTTCTGCTAATGGTTGCCCCCATCGCTGTTTGACGGCTTTGACGAGCGAGTTTAAATCAAACTGAAGCGACAACTCACTTTTTCCAGCCTTTACTTCTCTCAATGAAATCAAGAAGGGGTCAGTTGGACGCGTAGAATCTTTATCTCTCACACGAAAGATGGATAACGGTATGCTTTGACGCCAACGATTTCCTGCTATTTCATCATTCGGCATCGCATAGCGAATCAGGGTCAAGAAATCATCAGCATTGGACCCTAGACCTATCCGAGCAAGATTTCCCGGAACATGCTGAACAAAGATCTGGTTGCGTTGAACTATTCCGGTCTTGAGAAGCTCATCCATGATTTTACGTTCCATGACCGCATCAGGAGTGATGATGAAAACCCGCTCCTGATTCCAGGAAGCACCCGACTGTTGATCGATAGTGACATCATTGTGACCATCGCTAATGCTTGAAAAAAGATAAGTTCGCGACGGATTAGGCGAAGTGGCAAATAAAATATTCTTGATAAAGGGATCCTGCATCGTTCGATAGATCTCATCACTGGTGTTGATGATTCCCTGACGCGTGAAAATGTAGGGTTGGATTCCAAAGTATCCTCCCGGAGGGGGCAATGTTCCCATGATCACGAGTGCTTCACGTTCATCCATCCGGTGGGTCCACCAAGTATTACCCTGGGTAGGCCCGAAAAGATCTTTCATTTTAGGGTCTTCAAATTCATCGGGCCACAGTGGAAGCGTTGGAACAATATAAGGTGCAGCAGGATTATTCCCAAAACACATCCCCGTTTTTGCAATAGCGTATTTACAGTCTTCAATAGAAAAGAGATTCCAATTCCCCTGAAGAACTTCGGCACCACTCGCCTTCATCTTAGCTTCAAAGCTTTGCGCATTAGCAACAAGTGTTGATGTAATTGAATCGGCATGCGCCGTCAGCGTTACTGATAAAAACAATGCGGAGAATATGGCGCAGCGTTTTTGAATTTTCATAAATGCTCCTTGTAATGAGGTAAATTTCTACCGCAATCAAAAGAAGCAATTTTTTAGCCATATTCATTTGTAATTGAGTAAATTACTTAGCGATGATTCTCGTTCAGAATTGATCTTGTCAATTCCTGCAATTCGCCATCAGGAGTAACCTGAGTTATTTCTTCCACCAGTGGAGTAAAATCTCTGGATTCCGATTGATAGACTTTTTTCATGGTTTCAAGAATTCTTTGATACTGGTTAACAACCTTTAGATTGTGATTCTCATCCTCGGTGAATCCACCTGAGGCTATCAACTGCTTTTTTAAAAAGTCGATTTTCAGATCAGGATCAATTCTGGCATTTTTAATCAGGTTCAACGAATTGTTCCAAATCTGAGAGTGAGGATTTCTAACCAGAAGCGCACTGATCTCCTCCAGTGATTTTCGAGGATCTTCCTCTAGCATCTTGATTGATTTTTCATCAAATCCTGCTTCTGGGCTCAAAGACGACTCCAAAGAGTTCACCACGCTGTTCATAGATTTTTCAACCAATCTGGCTTGCTCTGTGGTTTGCTTTGTGGGTTGCTCCGTGGTATCCCTCTGGTTTTTTTCATTCTCTTTCTGGGTAATCAATGCAAATGCGTCTTGGGATGAAATAATGCTTTTCTTAAGTTCCTCTTTTGCTTGAAGGTGTTTTTCTTCAGCAATGTGAAAACAAAAATAAATCGCAAGACTAAAGGCGCAGAAATAGATAAATTTCATGAGATTCTTAACACGCAAGTCACATATATGAATCGGATTAATCCTTTAATTCCTTAAGCGCAAGCGCTGGCCCCGTGTCACCGCTGACACCATTGTGGAAGTCAAGTTCTTAAGCGATAATAAATTATTAATGGGGTGGGAATAATGAAATACAGCATTCAAATCGTGTTTTGTTTCTCGATCGTCTTATCATCAACTGCGCTTGCAGATCCAGTAAGCTGTTATGAATATACGGAAATATCAACCAAGCGTAAGTTCGAAGAGTGCAGTTTTAATAACATGAATGGCTTTGATCAAATGAGCTCCTACATCCCAGAGCGATACAAAGGCAAAGCCATTAATCGCAGTACAGCCTGCGGACCTACCGCTCTTGCTTCAATTTATCGGCACATGTATTGGAATCGTGATTATTACCAGCCCAAAAAAGATTCATTTTTTTCTCAAGTCGTCGATAAGGACGTGGAACAGGTTCTGATTCCGGAGCTATATCAAAAAATGGAAACCCGATATAATTACGGAACACTGCCTTCGATGTTTTATAACAAGGGGCTTACGGGACAATACTTCGATTCCAATCTTACCGAGTATTACAGTTTTTTCGAATCCTCAGTTTTCAATACCGGGACAAGCAAATATTTTGAATGGGTCAAAAAAAGAAATCCGATGGCAGTAGTGCTCGGTTATATCACTCCTATGTGTGGCTCGGCCCTGGGTGTGACTAAATGCTCTTTAATAATCCCCGACACACTTCACTACGAAGCTGTGGCGGGAGCGAAAAAGACTATGAAAGACAATGGATTCTTTGGGACTTTTTCCTCGTATCAGATCAATCTTTGGGACGGAAACAATACTTGGCAGCCGGAAACAACCGATTTGGTTCAAGTGACCGAAGGATGCAAGCGTAGCTCCATCTATGATGTTTGCACCAAACCCGGAGTTTTTTTCAGTTGGAAAAAAGGCTTCTATTTTTGTGACCAATGGCAGAAAAAAGAAATTTGTGAACTCAGCTACCTATTTCCCATT
>CAZZLF010000264.1:0-3368 GCA_964654965.1 uncultured Bdellovibrio sp. | reverse complement strand
GTGCAACCGCAGTGAAACAGGGTGATCACTACCTTCTTAATGGAACAAAACTATGGATCACTCAAGCCGACAGTGCAGATGTGATGATCATGATGGCTCGAACCAGTGATGAAGGATCCAAAGGCGTTTCGGCATTCATTCTTGAAAAAGGCATGCCCGGAATTAAAATGGGAAAAAAAGAAAAGAAAATGGGACTCAATATTTCCCATACCATGGAAGTATTACTGGAAAATGTGAAAGTACCTGTTGAAAACTTGCTCGGTCGTGAAGGTGACGGAATCAAGATCGCCCTTTCAGCTCTCGACTCCGGACGCATCACCATCGGCGCCACTGCATTGGGCGTGGCTCGCTCCGCAATTGAAGAAGCCATCAAACACGCCAATCTCCGCGAGCAGTTCGGCAAACCTGTGATCGAATTTCAAGGTCTTGGATTCATGATCGCTGACATGATTACGGAATATCATGCTGCAAAGCTGGTGGTTCAAAAAGCAGCCATGCTCAAAGATCAAGATCGTGAACATTCCATCGCTGCTGCTCAGGCAAAAGTATTTGCAACTGACATGTGTATGAAAGTGACTACTGATGCTGTACAGGTCCTGGGAGGTTCTGGGTATACCCAGGAATTTCCGGTTGAGCGATTCATGCGTGAATCCAAAGTTTTCCAGATCTTCGAAGGCACCAACCAGATTCAAAGACTCGTGATTTCACGTGCGCTGAAAGGCTAATTCCATGAGCGCAACTGCTTCTCGTTTTGGTAATTCTTTACTCATGATGGACTGGAGCGGTCTCCATCCCTTCCTTAAGGAAACGGCCTCTGAGCAACGACCTCAAATCGCCTCAAAATGGGATCAAACCATACAAAAGCTACGCAATCGCACTTCCGGTTTTTACGATTGTCCGATTGATCAGAACCTTTCCCAAGAAGATGCCTGCATGGATCTAGCTCAAAAGATCAATGCATCTGGAAAAATCAAAAATTGTATTTTCATCGGAATCGGCGGAAGCAGCCTGGGTCCCATGTGTCTGATCGACTCCCTGAAACACTTGGCAAAAAATGAAATTGAATTTCACTTTTTTGAAAATCCAGATCCAATCGATTGGTCTTATCGAATCAAAAAACTGAATCCGGCTGACACCATCGTTTGTGTAGTAACCAAGTCAGGCACCACATATGAAACTCTCTCGATTTTCATGCTCGCTTTCCAATGGTTGAAATCCAGCCTCGGGGAAACGGGTGCAATTCAACATACGATTGCCATTACTGATCCTGAAAAAAGCGAGCTCCTTGATTTTGCCAAGGATAAAAACATTCAAACCCTCTCCATCGCACCATCCGTAGGTGGTCGTTATAGTGTATTTACTCCGGTGGGATTATTTGCGGCTGCGCTTGCTGGATTGGATGTAAAAAAATTCATCTCTGGAGCAAGAAAAATTCGGGATTATTGCGAAAAACACAATTCCGCTTCCGAGAAAAATATTTTTGTCACCTTGGCAAATGCATTGAATCACCTTGAATGCTCTCACCCCATTCATGTGATGATGCCTTATTCAACGCCGATTCGACTATTAGCAAACTGGTGGGTTCAGCTCTGGGCGGAATCACTTGGAAAAGATGGAAAAGGATTCACGGCTGTTCCATCCCTGGGCGCAGTAGACCAGCATTCGATGCTTCAACTTCTTCGCGATGGACCGAACAACAAAATCATCTGGTTCATCAACGTGCAAAACTTCGGCTCATCGGTTGAGATTCCGGGCATTGGATTCAATTCAAAAACGTTTGATCTTCTTGAAAAACAAGACCTCGGTACTTTACTGAATACCGAATTCAGAGCCATCCAAAAAGTGATGCTGAATCAGAAACGACCAGCATTCCAACTTCAGCTGGATGAATTGAATGAAGAATCCATCGGATCGATCTTTTTCTTTTTCTGCGTGCTGACCGCATTCATGGGTGAAGTGATGGAACTGAATCCATTCGATCAACCGGGGGTTGAAGAGGGAAAAATCTATATCCGCGAAAACCTTCAAAGAAATAAAGAAGCCATGGCTTTGAATGCTGCTGAATCCGGCGAAGAAGTGCATCGCTTGCGCTTGCATCAATCAAACTGAAACGCAGATGAGACTGCACCCATAGGTGTATCGGAAAAAATTTTGGCTCCCGGTGAATCTCCAGCCGCACCGGAAATCACCATTAATGGAATCAAATGCTCTTCTCGAGGGTGCGATTTGCGTGCATATGGGGCCGATTCCCAATCTTTTAGTTTTAAATTTCGTTCTTTAGCATTTTCAATATTCAGGGTCGAACTTAGCCATTGATCAAATGCCTGCGAAATTGGCAACACGCCGGTACCACGGAACAGATCACCAAGGTTATGGTAACTCATTCCACTTCCAACCAAGAGAACACCCTCATCTCGGAGTGAAGAAAGTGCCTTACCCAGTTCAATGTGTTCAGCAGGATTTAAACCCGACTTCAATGAAATTTGCACAATTGGCAAATGAGCTTCGGGAAAAATCAACTTGAATGGAATAAAAACACCGTGATCAAAACCACGTTTTGAATCCAGTCTTGAAGAGATACCTGCACTGGTAAGTAGCTTTTGAATTCGTGAAGCCAACTCAGGCGATCCGGGGGCTGGATATTTCAATTCATAGGTATGCTTGGGAAATCCGTAATAATCATAAATCAGATTTGGACGTGCACCACTCTGAATCGTCACTTCTGATTCTTCCCAGTGGGCTGAAAATACCACAATCGCTTTTGGTTTAGGAAAAGAATGGTGCAATCCCTTCAGCCATTCCGCCGTTTTATTCCACGTATCCGCAGGACCAATGAGAGACCAATCCATAAAGAAACATGGCCCTCCTCCATGGGACAAATAGATTACCGGCATTTTTGAATGCACTGAAGAGTTCACACCAAACCTCCTGAATCAGAATCGATTCTTCCTATTTTGAAGCTTCTTTAGCAGGAGCCTTCACTGCTGCTTCCAGGTCAATGCTGAGTTTGACTTTTTCACCGATCAATAAACCACCAGTTTCCAATTTGGCGTTATAAACCAGTCCAAAATCCTTGCGGTCCAATTCAGTAGATGCCTGATACATGTATTTTTCTACTCCAAATGGATCTTTCACCTTACCCAAATTGATCAAAGTAAATTTAGTCGGCTTTGTTTGACCATGAATCGTTAAATCACCTTCCATGGAGTACTTATCTTTACCGATAGACTTGATCGACTTGCTCACGAAAGTTGCCTCTGGATACTTTTGAACATCAAAGAAATCGGGTGATTTCAAATGTCCGTCTCTTTTTACATTCGCAGTATTGATGCTGTCGATTTTCACTTTGAAATCAAACTTTGACTTAG
>CAZZLF010000263.1:0-3368 GCA_964654965.1 uncultured Bdellovibrio sp. | reverse complement strand
AATTCCGAAGCTGCCGGAAAATTCCAGCAAGATCTGGCTGACGCGTTGGAAAAGCTTCCTCCTGCCGTCAACGCCGGGGTGGAATACAAACTCACAGAAGAGATTGATTTCTTTGAAAAGCGAAAAGCGCTGTTTATCGATAAAAATGACCTTCAAAAGATTCAAGGTTTCATCAAAGAAAAAATTGATTACGAGAAATTCATTTATAATCCGGTCAACCTCGTCGTTGAAAATAAGCCTGAAGAGCCTACTTTTGATTTCGTAGCCTTGGAAAAAAAGTACTCTTCCAAAACAGATGAGTTCTCTCATTTTCCGGGTGGAATTTACGCCACTCCCGATGGAACCAAACGGTTGATTCTGCTCTATGCGCCCAATCAATCGATCGAAACAGCTCATGCGATTAAAGATGCCGTGGTAGCAGAAGTGCAAAAGTTGAATCCTGCTCATTACGCTTCTGACATCGAAGTGAAATATTCCAGCAACGTCCAGGATCTTCTCGAAGAGCAGGCTTCGTTGATGAAAGACTTGGTGCTTTCTACGGTTGTGGTTGGCATTCTCGTAGCCTTGGTGCTGATTTTGTATTACCGCACGATTTATTCAACGATTGCCCTGATTCTCAGTTTGCTCGTTGGAACAATCATCACTTTGGGTGTGTCTTATTTTTTTGTTGGAAATTTGAACGCCAATTCCGCATTCCTGGGTTCGATCATTATGGGGAACGGGATCAATTTCGGAATCATGATTCTGGCCCGTTATCTGGAAGAACGACGCATTCAAGAACGAGCTCATGTCGAGGCATTGGAAATCTCATTGAGAGAAACGGTTTTGCCCACTTTTACGGCTGCGATTGCAGCAGCGTTGGCTTATGGCTGTTTGATGCTCACCAGTTTTCGCGGTTTCAGTCAATTCGGCGTGATTGGTTTTGTGGGAATGGTGGTTTGCTGGCTTTGTGCTTACACCTATTTTCCCGCGATTCTTTCCCTGATGAATCGTTATGTGTCCGTTGTTGGTAACCCGAACAAGAAAGTTTCGAAATCACTGTGGGCTCATTTTTTAAAACAGCTGTTAGTCAAAATTCCAAAGCCGATTGCCATCGTTGGAGTGGTGTTATCCTTGGTTTCTATTTTTGCGTTGACTCAGATTGATCAGAGCATCATTGAGACCGATCTCACTAAACTTCGCGACAAAACATCGATGGAAGAGGGATCCGGTTTTTTAAATCGGTATATCGACGAAATCCTGAAACGCTATAGTACTCCGATCGCAGTCATGGCTCATCATCCTGAAGAAGCGCAAAAGATCGCTGAAAAACTGAATGAGTTGAAGGTCAAAGAGGGTAAGAAGTCGATGATTGCGAATGTCTTGCGCATTCAAGATTTTGTTCCGCCGGATCAACTGGAAAAAATCGCTCTTTTAAGGAAGATTCGTGAAGAACTGCCACCGAAGATCGTCTGGATGCTTCCTGAACAAGAGAAAAAAAGGGTGAAAGAATTTCTTGAAACCGAATCCTTAAAAACCTTCACGGTGCAGGATCTTCCCAAAAAGCTTCTCGATCGCTTTATGGAAAAAGATGGCAGCATTGGAAATCTCGTCCTCGTCGAGCCTCCGATCACTGATGAGATTCGACAAGGTGAGCCTCTTCTTCGTTTTGTTCAAGTGATCCGGGACACCGTGGACTCGGTAGCGCCGAAGACTCCAGTGGCAGGCCGACTTCCGGTATCTGCGGATATGCTTTTGGCAGTGCTCAAAGATGGTCCGATTGCCACCGCTGCGGCAGCCATTGCAGTGGTTTTACTCACCATCATCCTTTTCAGAAGTCTTGAGCTTTCCGTTCTGGTGCTTTCAGCATTGTTTCTGGGGGTGATCTGGATGGTTGCAGGGATGCACTTTTTCCACCTCAAGATCAATTTCTTGAATTTCATTGCTTTACCGATCACCTTTGGAATCGGGATCGATTATTCCGTGAATGTCTTTCATCGCTATCGAGAAGAAAAAGAAAAGTCTCAGTCGAACGAAGGAATCGATGCTCCTGTAATTAAAGCGGTTTTTAACACCGGAGGAGCGGTGGTTTTAGCGAGCATGACGACCACCATTGGCTGGTGTTCTCTCATGATTGCAGGGAACCAGGCCTTTGTCAGTTTCGGTAGACTGGCAGTGATCGGGGAGTTGACCTGTGTTACAGTGGCGGTTCTCGTCATTCCCGCCTTTCTTATCTGGTTGCAGGGCAGGAAGAACATCAAGTAGGATTGAAGAAACGTGAAATTGATTAAAAATACCATTTTGTGGTTGGGCGAGCTTTCTTTGTTCACCGCTCGTACTTTTGAGGCGACTCCCCGAGTTTGGAATCGTCGGGGTATTTTTTTGAATCAATGTGAGTTCATCGGTGTGAGCAGTATGGGGATTCTGACTTTTGCAGCCATCTTCATGGGGGCCGTAATGGGCTACCAGCTTTACACTTCATTTTCACTCTTTGGAGCACAGGCTTTAGTGGGTGGGTCCGTCGGTGTTGCGATTTTTCGTGAATTCGCACCTGTCATTGGAGCCATCATGGTGACCGGAAGAGCTGGTGCCGCCATCGGAGCTGAAATTGCTAGCATGCGCATTTCAGAACAGATTGATGCTTTGGAAGTGATGGGAGTGAATCCTTATGAGTATCTGGTTTTACCAAGAGTTCTTGCAGGAATGACCATGATGCCACTCTTGGCATTTGTATTCGGTGGAATCGCAACGCTATCGGCATCTCTGATCGCTTGCGGTGTTTTGGATCTGAGTTTTCCCGTGTTTTGGAAAGAGTTTCGTCTTTGGGTTGATGTCGTCGATATGGTCCACTGTACGATGAAGGGAATTAGTTTTGGAATGATGCTCTCCCTGCTTGGAAGTTTTTACGGCTTTCGGGCTCAAGGAGGAGCAAGAGCGGTTGGATTTTCAACTCGTTCTACGGTTGTGGCAACCTGTTTGACCATTTTGTTATTGGATTATCTTTGGACCATGGTACTTCCGGTCCGGGGATCCATCATCGTGATTAAGTAATTGAGGAGAACGGAATGAGTAATCCGAATGAAGCAAGTTCGAAAATCAAATGGCGTGTGGGGATGTTCACCCTGGGAGCTCTTTTATTTATCGGAGTGCTTTCTATCTACATCAACAACCGTCCTTATTGGTGGCGTCCTTGTGAGTTGATTCAGGTAACCATTCAAGATGCGACCGGCCTCAAAAAGAAATCACCGGTCAAATCCCTGGGCATGGATATCGGTTTTATCTCTGATATTGGCCTTGTTTCTGATGGAGTGAAGGTGAATCTTTGCATCACGGCTCCTGTGGAAACCACTCCCGAAACCAAACCCTAGGTTCGGGGTGCAGGGGTTTTG
>CAZZLF010000262.1:0-3373 GCA_964654965.1 uncultured Bdellovibrio sp. | reverse complement strand
ACTATCCTTGCCGCTCTTGCCCTTCCAGTGGTTTATAATTACGGACTCAAACCCTATCAACGTCAACGCATCACGACCTTCATTGATCCGATGAGTGACCCGAAAGGCGCCGGATATAACTCGATTCAGTCCATGATTGCAGTGGGTTCGGGACAATTGGTTGGAAAAGGCTGGAAAAAGGGCACTCAAGCTCATCTCAACTTTCTACCGGAACACCACACTGACTTCATTTTTTCTGTCTTCAGTGAAGAATGGGGATTTGTTTGGTGCTGCTTGCTACTCTTACTCTACACCTTGTTCATCATGAGTGGTCTGAGCGTCGCCTATCGATCCAACGATAAATTCGCAACACTTCTTGCCTTTGGAATTACTTCGATCTTTTTCTGGCACGTATTTGTGAATATGGGCATGGTCATGGGAATGCTTCCCATTGTGGGAGTTCCACTTCCCTTCATGAGTTATGGGGGATCAGCGCTTCTCACTGCCATGAGCGGAGTCGCCATTCTCGTGAATATTGCGAATAAGAAATATATGTTCTAGATCTCTTGGGCAGGAGAAACATAATCTTTATGCTTCTCGGTTCCACGAGCAGTTCCAAAGAGTGATCTCAACTGACCACAGGCTGCCAAGATATCTCGTCCACGTGAAACTCGAACCGTAGTCGTGTAGCCATACTTGATCAAGGTTCGCTGAAAATCGAGAACTGTCTTGTCATCCGGGCGCTTGAACTCGGATCCGCTATGCTCATTAAATGGAATCAAATTCACTTTGGAAGGAATTCCTTTTAATAATTTCGCCACTCGATGTGCATCATCAATCGTATCGTTGAAGTTTTTCAACATGACATATTCAAACGTGATTCGACGATGAGGCCCCAATGGAACCTTTCGACAAGCATCGAGCAATTCAGCAATTTGCCATTTTTTATTCACCGGCATGATTTGAGAACGCTGCTCATCGGTAGAGCTATTCAAGGAAATCGCCAGCGATACATCGGTATGACGATAAAGCTCTTCGATTCCTGGAACCAAACCAGATGTGGAAACAGTGACTTTTCGTTTGGAAAAATTCATTCCGTCTTCATCCAGCATGATCTGACAGGCTTTGATGATATTTTTCACATTGTGCAACGGCTCACCCATTCCCATGAATACAATATTGGTGATCGGCGCGCGCATCCGAAGCTCTAAAACCTGAGTTACGATTTCATGCGCCTCTAATGATCGATCCAGTCCCTGCACTCCAGTGAGACAAAATTTGCAAGCCATGGCACAACCCACCTGGGAAGAAATACAGGCGGTCAAGCGGGCCCAGGACTCTTCATGAAGATCTTTGTCTAGACCAGCTCTTTCCGTTTCAATTCCTGAATAACGCTTTCCATCTTCTAAGGATGCAACCACTTCATCACCGATTTTTTCTCGAAGTGCTGCAGGAATAATGACCGACTCAATGGTTTTCTGATCATTCAATTGCCAGAGAAACTTGTAAGTACCATCGAGGGATTGTTTCGCATAAGTCTCTTGAAGACGATAGATGGTTACATTCGCCTTCATCCATTCTCGGATGTCTTTTGCCAAATCGGTCATTTGATCCCAGTCCGTCACATAACGCTGATAAACCCAATGAAAAATCTGCTTGGCGCGCATCATGGCCTGCTTCTCTTTTTTTACAGAAATTTTTTGAAGAAGAAGGTTTCGTTCATCCCCCTCGGGTAGATGACGTAAATCACGTTCCTCTTTTAATCTCCCCAATGGGAGCAACAGTGCTGCTAGATCATTTTTATTTAAAGATTGAAAATAAATCATGGCTTTGGGGCGGTATGATGCCATAGGCAAGCAAAAAAGTCGAGTTATTTTGTGAGCGATGAAACCAGAAAAATGCGAAAGATTCACATTAATATTTAATCACAAGTTATTGCAATCATTAGATTAAGTAATTGTGATGCCTTTTGGCCGTTCGGGTGGGACTGGGGTTTTGGGTCGCTCATTCCATCAGCAAACAGGTACAGTTAGGACTTTTCGACGGTTGGACAATGGGTGCATCCGCCTGCCTTATTCATCTGGATTTTTAAAGCTTCAATCTTATTGTCCTGGGTTTCAATTTTAATACTCAGAAGCATGATATTGCTTCGAACCTTGATTGCAGCACCTGGAGTGATGTCAGGCTTTTTAAGATATTCTTCATTTTTATTTTTCAAGTCGAGGTAAGAAGCACGCAACTTAGTCTCTTTCTCGATTCCAGTTTGAAAACCTGTGCATTCGTCACAATTTGCTGCTAATGCCGCGACTCCAGCAAATCCAAGCAGGATGAAAACAAAAAAACTCTGTAATTTTCTTAAAAAATCCAGCATCCTAATCATTATGGGGAATGCTTTTTTGAAAGTCAAACGCATCGTTTTGATCGGTTTGATGAGTTTTGCTATTGGACTAGCCGTCAAAAATTCATACGCTGCAGTCAACACTTCAGTGACGAATGCCCCTATTCCCCTCAGCCTAGAACAGGCCATTCAAAGATTAATGGACAGCAATCTTTCGATCAAAATAGCTGCTATCACTTTTGAAAATGCTCAAATTTCATATGACATTGCCTGGAATTCTTTTTTCTTGCCGTCCATTTCATTAACTTCAATGAGTAGTTTCGATTATTCGTTAGGAACATTTCCGAACACTCCGGCTCGGCTCAATTCGGGATTTTTGAATCGCGGATATCCCAGCTCAACCATCAATCTCACTTTGGGAAGTTACTCACTTTTTAATTTTTTCAAGGATCGCGCCAATTATGACTTGGCAAAGCTCAATTATGAACTAGCAAAACTGGACTACCAACAAGCCATTCGTAGTACAAAAAATCAGCTGATATCACAATACTTTCAAGCCAAGATCGCACAGGAAAAACTGGATGCAGTTCAGCGTTCCGTTTTAACATCTCAGGCAGTACTTGAATTGATTGATTCCAAGAAAGCTCTGGGAAAAGCCACCGAAGATGATCACTCCTCGGCTTCTGTCGATCTTCTCAATGCAAAAATCGAATACAGCGCTCAATTGAAAACGGTTCAGCAAACCATTGTTCAATTGAACACCACGCTCAATGCCCCCCCTGAGACCGCCTTCAAATTGACGACGAATCCACCATTCCAACCCGTCAAACTGAATGAAAAAGTACTCTTTGATATTTTCAAAACACAGTCACCCACAGCCAAGTCATTGGAAATTTCAGTTGCAAGCTCAGAAATTTCTGCATCAACCGCTGAAAAATCAAGACTTCCACTCCCCTCTCTTAATTTTAGCGGAATCGTGCTTTCCTATAATCAGAGTTTTGTTGGAAATCCTCCCAGTCAATACAATGGATCAAATCTGGGTAGAATGGATGTTTC
>CAZZLF010000261.1:0-3393 GCA_964654965.1 uncultured Bdellovibrio sp. | reverse complement strand
CGCCCTCAAGTATTTCTAAATTAGGAATCGACCTAAGGAAGCTTTGCATGTTGGACGCATACTTATTTTTATCGCATTGAGCTCTTGAAGATTTAACAGCTGGACCTTTACTGGAATTTAATCTTCGAAACTGAATGGTGGAAAGATCCGTGATTCTTCCCATAACGCCACCAAGTGCATCTACTTCTTTTACAATCTGACCTTTTGCCAATCCGCCAATTGCCGGGTTGCAAGACATTGCACCAATTTTATTTTGGTCCAAAGTAATCATCAAAGTGTGAACACCAAGTTTAGCTGAAGCATTTGCTGCTTCGCATCCGGCGTGGCCGCCACCAATAACAATTACATCATAATTTTTCATAACAAAAATTTCTTACCGCTTCGGGGCATGCTGATCGATGTAGGAAATTATGTCTTCTAAAGAAGTGCCAGGAGTAAAAATCATATGAGTGCCGGCAGACTTAAGAACATCAAAGTCTTCATCTGGAATAATTCCGCCAACTAAAAACAAGGTGTCGTTTATTCCCGCTGACTTAACTCCATTAATAATTTCTGGAACAAGAGCATTATGGGCCCCCGAAAGAACACTGATGCCGACCACGTGAACATCTTCTTGCACTGCGGCCTGAACAATCATTTCAGGTGTTTGATGCAATCCAGTATATACCACTTCAAATCCTGCATCTCTAAGCGCTCGTGCAATAACTTTTGCACCTCGGTCATGCCCATCAAGACCTGGTTTAGCAATCAAGACACGAATTTGGTTACGCATACTCTTTTCCATTGGGATGCACCTTATAGTAAAACTGTTTCATAAGCCAGTGAAATCTTTAATAAAAACAACTAGCTACCCTAAACGCTCGTACCTAAATTTATGAAATTATTGATAATTTAAAATAAAAACCAAAAGTTGACTAAAACTTTCCGTCTTCTCGATATTCACCGTAAACACCTCTTAACGTGTCACAAACCTCTTGAAGAGTTGCATACGCTTTTACTGCATCAATAATAGAGGGCATCAAGTTATGGTTTTTCTCAGCTGCAGTTTTTACACTTTCGAGAGATTTCTTCACTAAAGTAGTGTCTCGACGCGCTTTTAAAGCTTTAAGTCGCTTCGCCTGCTGCTCTCCAACAGTTTTATCAATATACAGAGTACCCATGGTTCGTTTTGGCTCTGTAATTTGATATTTATTCACACCAACCATGACCTTTTCTTTAGATTCAAGCTGGCGTTGAAAATGATAAGCACTATTAGCAATCTCTGCCTGCGGATATCCTTGCTCAACTGCTTTTACCATTCCACCCATCTCATCAATTTTATCGATATAGGCGAGTGCTTCTTTTTCAACTTTGTCGGTAAGATACTCAACCAAGTATGAGCCGCCCAGTGGATCGGCATAATTCGCCACTCCGCTTTCTTCTGCAATAATTTGTTGAGTTCGAAGTGCTACAAGTACTGCCTCATCAGTTGGAAGAGCGAGAGTTTCATCCATCGAATTGGTATGTAGAGAATTTACTCCGCCCAAAACTCCAGCCATAGCTTGAACCGCTACACGAACAACATTGTTCATTGGCTGCTGAGCAGTGAGTGAAACACCTGCTGTTTGAGCATGAGTACGGAGCATCCATGATTTGGGATTTTTCGCTCCATATTTTTCTTTCATTTTTCGAGCCCATATTCTTCTAGCAGCCCGAAATTTTGCAATTTCTTCGAAAAAATCATTGTGCACATCAAAGAAAAAACTCAAACGAGGAGCAAACTCATCAATGTCCATACCTCGTTTGATCGATTCTTCAACATAAGCAAGACCATCGGCAAGAGTGAAAGCTAATTCTTGTACTGCGGTCGCCCCCGCTTCACGGATATGGTAACCAGAAATCGAAACCGTGTTCCAATTCGGATACTTTTTGGTTCCATATTCAATAGTATCCACAACGAGTTTTACTGCTGGCTCAATTGGAAAGAGCCATTCTTTTTGAGCGATATACTCTTTGAGAATGTCGTTTTGGAGAGTTCCACGAACTTTAGCATTTGGGACTCCTTGCTTTTCAGCCATTGCATAATACATGGCTAAAATCACAATAGCAGGACCATTAATGGTCATGGAAGTTGTCACATCCCCGAGAGGGATTCCATTAAACAACCGTTCCATGTCTTCCAGGGAGGATACGGAAACTCCACACTTCCCTACTTCACCTAATGCCTTTGGGGAATCAGAATCATATCCCATCAAAGTAGGCATATCGAATGCCGTAGAAAGTCCTGTTTGTCCTTGCTCCAATAAAAGCTTAAAGCGCTGATTGGTTTCGTCCGGTGAAGCAAATCCTGCGAACTGTCTCATGGTCCACAGCTTTCCACGATACATATTGTGTTGAACTCCACGAGTAAAAGGATATTCACCTGGTAAACCAAGATCTCTGTCTTCATTGAAACCGATGGAATTCAAGTCATCTTGAGTGCACAATAGAGGAACCTCCATATCACTCAATGTGGTGAATCTTTCCATACGCGTAGGAGATTTTTTTTCAATCTCAGCTTTTTTCTTTTCCCAATCTGCTCTATTGCTCATGGATCTTTACCTCTGCAGGAATAATTATTTTTTTGCTAACTCGTTTGCAGCGATCACAAGTTTTTGGATTTCGCTTGTTCCTTCGTAAATTTCAGTGATTTTAGCATCTCTAAAATTACGTTCAGGAACATATTCTTTTGTATAGCCATAACCACCATGAACTTGAATTGCTTTGGTGGTGATCCACATAGCTGCTTCAGCAGCTGCAAGTTTCGCCATCGCAGCTTCCTTAGAAAATGGCTGTCCAAGATCTTTTTTCACAGAGGCGTGCCAAGTTAACAAACGGGCACCTTGAAGACGGGTAGCCATTTCAGCAATGTAAAATTGGATGGCCTGCAATTTGGCAATTGGTGCTCCAAACTGTTCGCGTTCAGATGCAAAATTTTTTGAAGCTTCAAATGCGCAGGTTGCAATTCCTAATGCTTGAGCAGCAATGCCAATACGTCCACCATCCAGTGTACTCATCGCAATTTTGAAGCCCTCACCTTCTTTACCTAAAAGGCACTCTTCGGGAACAAACATATCGTCGAAAAACAGGGAGGCTGTCGATGAAGCGGTGATTCCAAGTTTGTTTTCAAGTTTATTAACGCTGTAACCTTTGGTTTTGGTATCAACGATAAAAGCACAAATTCCCTTATGCTTCAGTTCAGGATTGATTGTGGCCAAAAGAATACAATAGTCAGCTTCGCGCCCGTTAGTGATCCAATTTTTCGAACCATTAATTTTATAACCGCCAGGAACTTTTTCAGCGCGACATTTTAAACCAGCAGGATCAGAACCGTGGCCCGGTTCAGAAAGGGCAAAACAACCGAGTTTTTCACCA
>CAZZLF010000260.1:0-3420 GCA_964654965.1 uncultured Bdellovibrio sp. | reverse complement strand
CAGTGGACCGAATCCGGATTCAAGAAGACCTCTTAGTGCATTAAAACCAAACACTGCATTTGCTTTTTCAGGGTCTTTAATCAAATAAGAAACCATGTATAGCATGAGCAGTGCTCTCATGCCGTAATAAGAGAATCGCTCCCACATCTCTGTGAAGAACAGGACAAATAGTCCAGCTGGGTGGCCAAAAAAATTTTTTTGTTTGGAAGGTTCGATGTGCTTGCTCATTTGCGATCCCCGGTATTTTAGATTTAAAACCAATTTCTACTGTTTTAAGTGACTAAGGCTTCAGTTGTCGAGAAAAATCAACTTTGTAGGGATATGCTCAGAAAAACAAAACCGACCAGAAAAAAGCTGAATGCAATCCATAGGTATTTGCTTGGCCATTTTTTTTCTTTGCCGTGTTCGATCAGCGAAACCCAGAGAGGGCCGGTAATCGAAATCGCTGTCAGGCTGGCAACTTGAGCGGTTTTTAGTGCATGAAGATAAAGCGAAAGGGAAAGAAAGGTGCCTAACAAAGAGGCACCAATCGCTTGTATACGGACTGGGTAAGTTAGATTTTTTAAATTAGATAAAATTTTTACGACTGAAGATGGACGAATAAGAATGAAAGCTACAACTGCTCCGGCAGCTCTGAGTCCGTTTGCTTGAAATGAGCCCAGTTGAGGAAATTGTTCATAAGCTTGTCTGGAGAGTACCACTCCCAGGGCATCAAAAAAGATCCCTAAAAAAGCAAAAGAGAAATAACGTAAATCCCAGTGGCCAACTTGTCTGTTTCTTTCCAGTAAAAAAGTAAATACACACCCAATCATGCAAAGAATGGCAAGAAATTGAAGTAGGCTCAAATTTTGATTCAAAAATGCAAAACCATATAATGCTATTAAAAATGGTTGAAAAGAATAGATGACTAAAGTTCTTGTTGCACCCAAGTGAGCAAAGGCTTGAAATAGAAACCAGTCCCCCAAAAACAATCCGATAATCCCGCTGCCAATCAGTGCAAATAAAGCAGCACCATTTAATGGTACGTAATTTTCAAAAATAAAAAATGCAGCAAGGAATCCAATGAGCGCAACGGTGACTTTGACTTGATTCATCCAGGCGGAAGAAAATCTTTTGGCTAATTGTGAAAAACGGATGCTGGCCGTTCCAAAGCAAAGGTTTGAAAGAACTGCCAAAAAATAAGGCAATAGTGAAGAAGAATTCTGAATTTCCATATTGGTTTCAGCTAAAATTTTATTTTAGTTTCACATTTTTTCCGGTTTAGGGATTCCCAGCAGATCAAGACCTTGAGCAAGAATTTTCTGGGTAGCCTGAACGAGTGCAATTCTAGCTGCAGTTAATTCAGGTTGATTCGCATTGCTCACCTTGCATTCGCGATAAAAGACTCCAAAATCTTTGCATAGATCAATCAAGTAAATGGCCAATTGACTAGGTTTTCTTTGTTCTAGTGTTCTTTCCAATGCTCCTGGAAATTTTCCTAGAGTCTTCATGAGATTAACTTCTTCTACTGTGTTGCAGAGTTGGGCCATCTTGCCAGCGTCTGTGTTTTGGGCCACACCGGCTTTTTTAAGAATGCTCAAACATCGAGTGTGGGCGTACTGAAGGTATGGGCCGGTTTCACCCTCGAAAGAAATTACCCGATCAACATCAAAGTCTAGATCCTTAGTTGGATCCGTGCTGAGATCAGCAAAAACAATAGCGCCAATTGCAACTTGATCTGCGATTTTTTTCAGTTCTTCCTCACTGAGCTTGCGATCATCATTTTCAGAAGCAGAAGAACGGTCCCTCATGAGTTGAATGGTCTTGTCGATACAAAGTTCGTTCACTTCCTCAAGAGTGATGAAGTTTCCTTTTCTTGTGGACATTTTTGCGTCTTTAAATCGATAGAGGCCAGTCGGAAGGTGTTCGCAGTTTTTTTCCCAATCGAAATTCATAGACCTCAAAACACCAAAAACTTGTTCAAAATGAAGTTGTTGTTCCTTGCCTACAATGTAAGTCATTCGATCAAAGTGGATATTGTCGTGACGATAAATTGCAGCTGCCACATCCCGGGTGGCGTAGATCGATGCACCGTCGCTTTTCTCAAGAATACATGGCGGAATTTCTTTTCCATCGCGATTGTGTACAGGAACAATCCACGCTCCTTGATCTTGAATAAGAAGATTGTTTTTTTTCATTTGAGCCAACATGGGTTTGAGTTGTTCTTCGTAAAAAGATTCTCCCCAATAGTGATCAAAAGTAACTTGATAGCGTTCGTAAGTTTTGTGAAATTCCTTAAGGGAGATTTCAACACATTTTTTCCAGATGGCACGCATTTCTGGATCCCCATTTTCAAGTTTGCGAAAAGCTTCTTGTCCCGCGGGTTCTATGGTTGGATCAGATTCCATGTCCTTGTGGATTTGAACATAAATTTGAACAAGGTCTTTAAGGGTTAGTTCTTTGGGGAGGGATGACTCGTATTTTTTAAGTGCAATGGCAAGTTTTCCATATTGAGTTCCCCAGTCACCAATATGATTAATGGTCGTCACTTGATAGCCCCTTAACCGCGCAATTTTGGAAAGTGCTGAACCAACAATTGTTGTTCTTAGATGATAAATTTGAAAAGGTTTCGCAACATTGGGTGAGCTAAATTCAAATACCCATTTTTCACGTGAGTTTTTTGGTAGTGCTCCGTAAGGCATCGTGCCTTCACTCAAGATTTCACCGAAAACAAGTTTACAAAGTGCCGGCGTTTTTAGGGTGAAGTTCACGTAAGGTCCAGCTTGTTTTACTTCGAATTGTTCTGGATTAATAAATTGAGCAACTTTTTCCGTGATTTCTGCTGCAATTGCAGGCGGCGCTTTTTTCAGAGCTTTAGATAATTTGAAACATGGGAAGGCGTAATCACCTAAGTTGCGATCTGGTGGGGTTTCGAGTTCGCGAGGCTCCACGTTCGATTCGATGGCTTTGGATAGGGCTTTTGCAAGTTCTGGTTTGAAGCGTTCCATAAGTTAAAACTTTCGCATATTTTTCAATCGTCGTGTATTGTTTTTGAATGATGAAGCCGCATGTTTACCGCACCCAAATTCGCGAACGCCATCTCGATAGTTTCGGACATGTGAATAATGCTCAATATTTGGTTTTGTTCGAAGAGGCGAGATGGGAAATGATTACTTCCCGCGGATACGGAATGAAGCAAGTTCTAGAAAGTGGAGTTGGCACCGTTATTCTTTCTTGCTCTGTGAAGTTTAAGCGTGAATTATCTGTTCGAGACTGGATTCAAATTGAGACCGAGCTTGTTTCTATTGAAAAAAAAATTGGATTAATTCGCCAACAATTGTTTCGTGAAGATGGAAAGATAGCTGCGTTGGCAGAGTTTCAAATGGGGTGTTTTGATCTTAAAGAAAGAAGGTTAATTCAGCCAACAGAGCAATGGCTGAG
>CAZZLF010000259.1:0-3431 GCA_964654965.1 uncultured Bdellovibrio sp. | reverse complement strand
GGGCGATGCCTCGATTCGCTTTGTGAAAACATTTCTCTCAAAGCGAAACAAGCCGTGATGAAACATCTTGAAGATCAATTGAGCGACGAAGCAGTGGTCGATAAGATTTATCGTTGTTTTGACCCACAGAAAAAAGGCGGAGAAGCTTTTGTTAAACAACTCGATTTGATTTTAAGTAAAAATCCGGATCATGAACAATGGGAAAAGCTGGTTCAATTGAGAGATCGATTGCGGGGAAATGTTACCGTGCGAGTGGAATCGACTGCGCTGAAGGAACTCGATTTGAAATTGGCTGATGTCATCCCTCTGTTTTCAAAATTGGATCCTTCCATCCAGTCGGCGCTTCGAGCTGCGGAACAACCCTTTCACCAGTCACTCGATCTTCAAAACCTTCCGGTCGACAAAGCACCGACCGTTTTAGAGTATTGCAAGGCTTTGGATTTGATTTTCGAGCGCCACCTCGGACAAAAATACCTGTTTCCAAAACTCGATCAAAAACTACACGATTTTCAAACCCTTTGGCATCAACTGGGGTTTTCAGAAGATTATCCTTCTGCAGATCGTGTGATGAATGCTCTTGGTTTAAAGGGTAAAATTGCACCTGAATATTTTCCGATGCATAAATCAAAGCTGATGTGTGCCACCTTTTTCAACGGAAAAATCCTGCAGGATCGTTTCAAGGTTTTTGATGGATTGAGATCTTGGGCGGTAATCTTGCTGATTTTCACGAGAAAGATTCCCGCGATTCAGGGAACTCCCGTCTTGGTGATTCCATCCAAAATGGATGCCAATGAATGGAGTGAACAGTGTATTTCAGTAGCTAAAAGACTCATGAGTTTGCAGGATCTAAGAAACCCGGCAGCCCATCGCCAGACTTATACAGAATTACAATATGTGATGGCGGTGAGAAATGAAGCAATCGAGTTAGTGAACACCGTGCTTTCTTTGGTTCTTTAAGGGATTAGATTCCGAATCCAATTACTGTTCCAATGGAGCTGAAACCTGAAATATCATAGGTGCCTTCCAGTGCTAGGCGAAGACCTTTTGAGCCCAGAATGAAATTCACACCGGTAAACGCATAGCCGGTGCTACCGGATCCATTTTTGGCGATGGTTAAAGGTGGTGCTGGTGAAACATCAAAAGTGACAGAGACCTTACCCCAAATATAACGTCCGCCGATTCCGAGATAAGGTTCAACAAAATCAAATTTTCGAGAAACCACGAACTCGGGCGAGAATACACTGATGCGTTCCAGATAGAATTTTTTGGCAGTCGCATAGGTTGCGCCCAAGCGAAGTGCGCCAGTTAATCCTTCTTCAGGGTGAAAGAGAACAATCTTCAAATCAGCGCCGGCTACGTATTGGCCACCAACGAATAATCCCGACGCGCCAATGTCAAATCCCTGAGTAATTGGTTTTCGAATGTGAAACTTCAAAGATGGAATTGCCGGCATGTCTTGAATGGAACCAGAGGCTCCATATTTTTCCAAAGCGGTGAAAAGTCCATCACCGATCTTGACCATGGTGGTTTCAATCTTAAACTCAGTGCTGTTTTCTTCCTGAATCGTAGCTGCGCCCTGATACGGACGATGGGCGAAATATACTCCGAAAGTTTTGGCCGCTTCGGTGGCAACATCATCCGGTAGTTGGTTGCTCAAAAGTGATGGATCAAGAATACTCGGGCCAAAACCAGCATGAGCAAGTCCGGATACCAGTGTCGAGATCAGGATCAGTAAACGGAGAAATGCTTTATTCATGATTCAGAGCCTGGTTTTTTCTTAAAATTTTTAAGAACAGAAAATGGATTTTCCCGGATCAGCTCCTCTTGTTGAGGCAGCATGAGGGCCTGGTTACGGCCGCATTTCACGCAATCGTCTTTTTCATCTTTTTCCGGTTTTGGCTGCATTGGAATCAAAAGAGCAATTTGTTCATTCAGGATTTCTTTGAGATCTGCGACCGGTTCACTGACTACCGTCACTTCATAATCCGATGAATTGAGGTTCATGGCTGGAGTTTCTTCCTCGTCTTCATCTGAGTCATCGTCCATCCATTCGTCAAAATCAAAATTACCTTTGCTGGAAGTCTCTCTCGGTGTTTCGGCGTAGATATCTGAAGTGGTCAACAAAAGGTGAAATTGAGATTGAATCGGAAACTGAAACGAATCTGCGCAAAGACTGCAAAGTAAATAAAGCTGGGTTTTGACTTTGCCGGTGACATGAATCAGATCGTCCACTCGTCTTAATGTAAATTCAACTTCGGTCGGTCGAGAGCGGGGTTTCCAATTCGGTGGTCGGCGAATGCCGTCCATGCGTTCGTCGAGCTGTCCGATGACTTCCATGATCCAAGGAGTGGTTTCATTGAAGCGATGAAGAATGTCCTGATCCTTGATCTCGTGGAAGTAAACTTTCATGATTCAGTTTTCTGGCTAAAAGCATTGCTCTGCAAGACTTATTTGGATAGAATTTGAGTATTATGCGAATCGTCATGGATTTTGATGGTGTTTACACCGACCCGACCGAAGAGGGAGAGGTATGCGCCAAGAATTTTCTCGAGAAGATTATCTCTTTTGGCTTGAAAGAAGTCGATTTGGATACCAACGAGAAAGTAGAATCTTGGTTTGGTGAATTGCGAGCGCGTCAGGCGACAACGCCGTTTGCTTTTGGCTGGAGAAGCGAAGGACGCATTTCAGCATTTACCTTTGAAGACCCTTTCATCCGAAATATCGGATTGGCGGATTATCTCGACCATCTTGCTCATGAGGGTGATCATAAGGCCAATGCAGTTTTGAACAAATTAAAGTCAGAGGGAAAAATGAAAACCTTTGGCGAGCTTTCTGAGTGGTCATTTCACCAGTTGGACCTGAAGAAACGCCCGGATCCCATGGCCAAACAATGGGTTCAAAATGCCATTCAAAAAGGTCATGAAGTTTTTATCGTTTCGAATTCAGCGACCAATAAAATCGAGGAATTTCTCGAGCAAAATGATTTTTCCAAGAGTGCAAGGCCACAGGTCCGGGGGGGCGCCCGTAAGTTCGGTTTGGGTAAAAATCCTAAGCCACTGCTGATCGCCAAAGGAATCCAGGGATTGAAAAATGGAGAACTGACCGCTGATTCCGATCGCCCCATCTACGAAGAAGCATTATTGGATTTGCGACCCGATGCCGTGATTGGTGATGTGTTTTCGCTCGATTTGACCCTGCCTTTGAGACTAAAGCGCGAAGGGAAGCTCGATTTCAAGTGGGGACTCTTTTACCGATATCGTGACTACACTCCCTCAACCATGGTGGATTTAATCGCTGGGCGATCCACATTGGTTCCGGAAGTAAAACTGGTTAGAGACTGGAATGAAGTTCCGTTACAGTAAGTTTTGATTTTTGCTGATTCCCGGTTTAGACTGGGGCCAGTTCATTATTCTTGAACCCGTAGCTCAGCT
>CAZZLF010000258.1:0-3440 GCA_964654965.1 uncultured Bdellovibrio sp. | reverse complement strand
CGGTGCCTGCAGTAAGTCTTCACCCGGATCATCAATTGAATCGTGAGGCAATTCAGGAACTGGAATTAAGAAACTTTAAAAAAGCCCTATTGATTCTGGAAAAACTCGCAAATGCTCATCCAGAGCTTTCCAGTGCACAAAACAATTACGGATTTGCTCTTTTGAGAAATAATCGAATCAAAGAAGCCAAGATAAGACTCAAAAAAGCAATTTCGCTTGATCCATCCAACTATATTGCTCATGTCAACCTTGGCATGGCGCAACTGGAAGAACGAAAATATAGAGATTCAATTAAAAGCCTGAAAAAAGCTGTCTCATTGAACAAAGATTATCCAGACACATATTTGAACCTGGGTAAAGTTTATGAAAAAGCTGGTAATTTCGATGAAGCCGTTCAGTCCTATGAAAAATTCCTTGGACTTAACCAGAGCAAGAAGTTGTTGAAGGGGCTGATTCAAAACAGAATTAAAAAATTGAAATCATTGAGTGACTATCAAAAAAAGCGAAAGGAGGAATGGAATGACGATTTACCGGAAAAACATTAATTTCGTTCCTGCTGAACTTCGCCCTCAGATACATCTTCCTAATGAAGTCATACCGATGACATTGGTGAGCATGATGTTGATTTATGCCATCGCATCATCAGTCTATTTTTACTTCGAAAAAAGTGTAGTTTCAAAAACATTGGCTACTATTGATGCGGAAAATGCTAAAATTGCTGAATCGATCAAATATCTTTCAAAAGAAAACAGGGTAATCGAACAAAAGGGCGAAACCTTGTCTTCTTTACAAAAAGTATTAAGCCGAAAGAACTACTGGTCTGAAATCTTTAAAGAACTGAGCATTTTGACTCCTAAAGACATTTGGCTCACCAGTTTGAACAATTCTGATCCACAGATTTTAATTTTAAGTGGGGAATCTACTCGACTGGATGCCGTACCTCGCTTTTTGAAGGCGTTAGAAACGTCCCATCATTTTTACGGCGTACAGATCAACTACACTCAAAAAGATACAAACGTGGTTCCAACTCGCTATACTTTTGAATTCTCTATACCGGTGAAGGCATCGATAGGAGGCGGAAGCTGATGTTTGGCAAAATTCGTCTCAATCGAAATCAAAGCATCGCCATCAGCATCATGACAATTTTGCTCATGGTTTATATGCATGTTTCGTGGACGAAAAATCGCCTCAAAGATGTAGTCGAACTTAAAACAAAAGTAACCACAGCTAAAGCCGAGCTGGAAAAAAACCGTACTCTCGAAGCTAATCTGAAAGGGAAAGCCCCTTCTTATCTCGAAATTCAAACTTCCAACGACTTACTTGAACGCTATTTGAAATCAAACGAACGCTTTTCAAGTATTGTCGATGGAATTGTTTCTAGCTCTAACGGAAGAGATTTTCTCTTGAGCAAGATGTTGGCTGATAGTCAGGTTGAAATGAACGGCTACATTCAAACACTCTATAAAATTGAAGCAGAAGCAACATTCTTGTCTATTGGTAAATTTCTCGAAAGTTTAGAAGATTCACCTTTATTGTCTGAAGTTCAAACGATTGAGATTAAGAGAAATCAAAGTGAACTCAGAATTTGTAATGTTAAAATTGACCTCTTAAGTTATTCCTCTGGTTCACCTCAGTTACCACTGAAAGTCACGCAGAAGAAAAAAGAAGAGGAATCAGCACCTTCTCTAGCTCCTCCTGCATTAAACAATGGTTTATTTTCGGGTTTAATCCAAGATGCACTTGCTGGCCGAGTTCCTGCCGCGGCGGTTCCACCAGCGTTAGACAAGAAAGCTGTGGAGACGCAGGCGCAAGAACAAGCGGATAAGAAAAAGAAAAAAATAATGGTCAAACCGATGCAGGAAATTTCAATACCTGGAGTACAGATCAAATGATGAAGCTAAGCATGGCTTTTTTGTTGTTAATCAGTTCCGGTTTCAATGCCAGCGCGAAAGAGAAAGATACTTTGAAGCTTGAATCTATTTCTGAAACTGATCTGTCATTTTTTACCAGTAATCCAAAATTACCGTGGGGTGAAGATCCTTTTTTAAAGCAACCTGGATATGCAACCTTGAAGCCAGAAGAGAATCCTTTCAAATTGGAGGGGATTTTATTCAGTCATAAGGTACCAGTTGCATTGATCAACGGAAAATCATTAAAAATTGGTGATCGAGTTAAGGATCGAACGGTCCATGCGATTGGCGAAAATTTTGTTGTCCTGAAAAAGAAAGATTCAGAAATTGAACTCGTTCTTCCACCGATTAGTGAATTAAGTGAAGAACAACTCGAATATTACGAAGCAGACGGAGAGGTCGAACCATGATCAAGACATTGTTAATCATGATAATGTTAGCAGTAGGTGCAGAAGAAGCAAGGGCCCAATTGGATTCAAATCTTTCTGTCAACGTTCAAGATACTCCCATTAGAGGGGTCTTGGAGATGATTGCCGCTAAGGCCGGACTTGAACTCGTATTGAATGATGACCCGAATATAAATGTCACCATTGCACAGTCAGGAATTTCAGCAAAAAAATTACTCGATCGTCTTTCTGCTGACCAACAAATTGAATATGCTATTACTGGTTCTCAGTTGATTATCACTAAAAGAGGGTTAGGTAAGTCTGTTGCTGGAACTGCTGATTCATTTCAACTTAAAATTAAGTTTGCTAGTGCAAATGATGTTTATGCAAAGCTCATTCCGATCATCAGCCAAGATGAGAAGTTAATTTTAGACGAAGGTAACAATGCATTGATTTTTATTGGTTCAAAGCAAACTTATCAAAAACTAGTAAGTTTAATTTCTTTGTTCGACACAAATCCCCAGCAAATTATGATTGAGGCACAAATTGTCGAGACTTCCAGCCAATTCATGTATGATTTTGGATTTGGAATAGGTGACACATCTGACCCAGACTTAACAAATTCTACTCAATCAGGTGTATTCGCCGGGACAAATGTACCAAAAGTTTCAAATTTATCCGTGAAAGCTGTTCTTGGAAAAATGAGCGGAAGAACACTTGATTTAAAACTTTATGCGGCCGAGCAAAACGGAGACGCTAAAGTAATTTCTCGCCCAAAAGTCGTTACACTAAATAATCGAAAAGCAAATATCAATAGTGGGATATCTTTTAACGTCAGGGCACTGGCTAATTTAAGTAACACTAGTGGTAATACAGCCGGAACAACAGGAATCGCCAATCTAGGTAATAACACAGTAAGCAATGGCTCTGCGAACTCTTTATTGGGAGGTATAGGCGGAGGACTGGGAGGAAGTCTTGGTGGTGGGCTTTCAGGAGGCGGTATATTTGGTGGTGGATTTATAGGCAGTGGTATTGCTCAAATTAATGCTGGCCTAACATTGAATATTTTACCCACCATTGTTGGGGACGACCAAGTCCGTATGGTGGTCGATATCAACAATTCACAGCCTGATGCTGCCGGAGC
>CAZZLF010000257.1:0-3451 GCA_964654965.1 uncultured Bdellovibrio sp. | reverse complement strand
GATTTCAAAGGCATACATCGCAATCACCCTTGAAGCTCCCTCTTCCGCTTTCTGGTAGGCTTCTATTTTTGCCCGTGATTTAAACCATTGAACAGCGTGTTCCTGAACATCCGGTTTCACGAAGGGCTGGGAAAGCAAATCTTCAACAAAATCTGCAAATTCCTCGTCTTCCATCATTTGCTTGCTTCTGAACTCGTGAACCCGCTTTAGAGGGTCAGGGTCAGCATTCATCAATGCAAGCTCCAGCTCCAAAATCTCATCTGCGCTGGTTAAAGCCTCCCGAAGGATGGGTTTTTGACAGTTTTTATTGCTTACAATTAAAGCGATGGTGGGTTGCTCTGCACTCTTCATACATCAAACATATCGGACTAATTCCGTCAAATATTGAGCG
This sequence comes from uncultured Bdellovibrio sp., assembly GCA_964654965.1. Classification (GTDB taxonomy): domain Bacteria; phylum Bdellovibrionota; class UBA1018; order UBA1018; family CAIMNF01; genus CAIMNF01. Next base: position 3,060 of record CAZZLF010000257.1, on the reverse strand, counting down.
CTTTTTATTTTTGTTGTTATTTGATACCCATATTGAAATACCTTCATGGACACCCAAATTACTAACCTATTGGAAAAACAAGTAAAAAGGCGCAGGACCTTTGCGATCATTTCGCACCCCGACGCCGGTAAGACCACCTTGACCGAAAAACTACTCTTATACGGTGGAGCCATTCACCTTGCCGGAGCAGTGAAAGCCAAGGGAGCCCAAAGAAATACCACTTCTGACTGGATGGAAATTGAAAAGCAGCGCGGTATTTCGATTAGTACCTCCGTACTTCAATTTGAATATCACGATACCGTCATTAATTTGTTGGATACCCCGGGACACAAAGACTTCTCCGAAGATACATATCGAACCCTGATGGCTGCAGATGCAGCCGTGATGTTAATCGATGGTGCCAAAGGGGTTGAGCCCCAAACTCGCAAACTTTTTGAAGTTTGTCGCATGCGTGGAATTCCTATTTTTACTTTTATCAATAAGATGGACCGTCCTGCCCTGGATCCTCTTGATCTTCTCGATGATCTTGAGAAAGTTCTCGGTATTCGCTCTTGTCCGATGACCTGGCCAATTGGCTCCGGCGATCGTTTCCGCGGTGTTTACGATCGTCAATCAAAAGAAATTCTCTTTTTTCATGCAGATCCCAATGCTGCAAAAGGAAAACGACTAGAAGCCAAGATGACTGGTGTGGATGATCCTGAGTTTTTAAAATCTTTGGGAGGCCCCCGCAATGATACCTACGAAGCGGAAGAGCTCTATCAACAATTCAAGACGGAATTGGAATTGCTGGAAATGGCCGGCGATGAATTTGATTGGGATCGTATTTTAAAGGGACAACTGACCCCGGTATTTTTTGGATCGGCTGCAAATAATTTTGGAGTCGAACGATTTTTGAATCGATTTATCGAATTGGCCCCAGTTCCTGCTCCGAGAAAAGATACCAGCAAAACAGATCACCCCGAAATCAAACCCGTTACTCCCAAATTTTCAGCATTTGTTTTCAAGATTCAGGCAAACATGGATCCCGCACACCGCGACCGAGTTGCTTTCATCCGAATCTGTTCCGGTAAATTTGAGCGCAACATGATTGTCAAACATGCCCGACTTGAAAAAGACATCAAGCTGGCCATGCCGGTGAGTTTCTTTGGTCAGGAACGAGTGGTAGTCGAAGAAGCTTGGCCAGGAGATGTGATTGGTCTGGTTGACACTTCAGGAACACTTCGAATTGGCGACACCCTTTCTGAAATCAAGGGCCTGGAGTACTCCGGTGTTCCATCGTTTTCACCCGAACACTTCGCCAGCGTCGTGATTCTTGATCCAATGAAAAGAAAACAACTTCAAAAAGGACTTGAACAGCTTTCTGAGGAAGGGGTCGTTCAAATTTATCGCCAACGAGGCCTCGGTGATAAAGACCCAATCTTAGGCGCTGTGGGAGCATTGCAATTTGAAGTTCTTCAACACCGACTAAAAACGGAATATTCGGTCGATGTTAGAATTGAAAAACTTCCTTATGCTCATGCACGGTGGGTGCAGGGAGCAGGACTTGATCCTGACTTCTTTGAGCGAAGGGAAGATTCTCGATGCTTATTGGATCGTGATGAATTACCAGTGCTTTTATTCAAGAGCGACTGGGCTTTGCGTTGGGCTGCAGACAACTACAAAGATTTGCAATTCCTGACATCCGCCCCTCCGAAACGGTCAAACTGATTAAGATTCCACAAATTTTTCGATGATGCCTTTTTTTCTTAAGGTATCGTAATACCCAAGCTCAATCAGCTGACCAGTATAAGCTCTTTCAAAGGCAAGATAAGACAAAAGATCCCAACCTTTGTCTTCTTTTGCGCCGATTCCTTTTAATAAAAATCGGATCATTCGCGGAAACTCCTTCAACGTTCCTCGCGCCAACTGCCCCAAATCCTGACTTGGACGAAGAACCAATAATGGAACCTGTCTCAATTGATTGGGATTAGACTTTCTCTGCTCATCGGTCATGAGAGAAATCGTGTGATTGATTCGCTCAAGGCGTTCGGCATCATTTTCCAAAGAATCCAAAAATACGGCGTTCAACAAGACTCCACCGATCTCTGCAATCGTCAACTCAGCCCTTTTTAAGGACTGATTCATTTCAACAATCTGATCATTGGTTCGCATGTACCTAATTCCAACAGCGATGATTTTTTCAGCTCCCAAATGCAACGAGGGACTCAAAGGAGAACTGAGGCGAATGCAACCGTCTCCATACAATGCTCCATCAATACTTTCAGGAGGAAAAAACACAGGAATTGCGCTCGAAGCCATCACGTGTTCCAAGGTGAGAGGTACTTTTACTCCGATTCGAGTGGAACGTACCCAAGGTTGTATGGATTCTTCACCATCAAAAAAACTAATTGCTGTCCCAGTCAAATAATTCGTGACTGAAAAACTTGCTCCTTTCAAAATTCCTTTTTTGAAAAATCCGGGAACGCGATCCAGATGAAGTTCCTGGGCAAGCAAAGTTCTTAAGGGAGAAGTGTCCAGAAGATGGTTTGCTTTTTCCCGATTCATCATTCCGCCTAAGCCCAGCGTTCCCAACCATTTGCTTCCTAATGAAGCCACAGAAACGGCATCAGAACGATAAACCATTTCAGAATCAAGACGCTCCCACAGATCCCAAAGCCCCTGGGCAGCAACTTTGAAATGATCAGCTCGCGAAAGCAAATAGGCAGTATTGATTGCACCAGCTGAAACTCCCGTCATCACCCTGAACGGCGACTCATCTTTTCCTAGAATCTCGGAAAGAGCTTTGATGACACCCACTTGATACGCCGCTCTGGCTCCACCGCCTGTTAATACCAAACCTAGATTCATGAAGTGCTCCATTCTCCAAGATTCATTTCCAAAAAGTGATCAAAATTTTTTCGGATCCGGTTTCGATTTAATTTCTGAGTCGGGGTGATTTCACCATGCGAAAGTTCAAAATCTCGAGAAAGAATGAAAAATCTCCAGATTTGTTCAGGAATTCTTTCCTGCTGATACAAAAGGCGAATCGATTCTGCAATATTGTTTTTTAAGGCGTCGTTT
>CAZZLF010000256.1:0-3456 GCA_964654965.1 uncultured Bdellovibrio sp. | reverse complement strand
GCCAGGCCGCCCACGGCAAAACCATCAAAGCTTTCACCACCGAGTTGAAGATTCGTTAAAACATCCGCACTTTGCTTTCGAAGGTCTGAATAGCAAGCTCCTTGAACAATTGCAAAAATAGACTGAGGCGACTCTCCCCGGGCTTGAAGACTCCGCTTGGCCCATCGATGAGTCAGCTCCATCGCCAATTTAGCCTGTGAATGCGGAGCTGTGGAAGGAATGCATTGATCCAACACCATCATGATGTCACTTCCGATTGCTCTCTGAGTTTCAATACTTTTTTCAGGCGACAAGAGGATCATTTTTCCATCGACGTAACTTTGAAATAGCGCACCCTCTTCATTCATCTTTCGGGAATGAGGCAATGAAAATATTTGAAATCCTCCGGAATCAGTAAGCACGGGGCGGTCCCACTTCATGAAGGAATGGATGCCGCCAAATTTTTTAAAGACTTCTATCCCTGGCCTTAACAGCAAATGATAGGTGTTTGCCAATAAAACATTAGAGCCCACTTCTTTCAGTGAATCCACCGTCTGGCTTTTCACGGTTGCCTGGGTACCCACAGGCATAAAAATTGGGGTTTTGACCTCACCATGAAGAGTCGTAAAAGTGGCAGCTCGGGCGTTGGATCCAGGAGCAACTGCTTCTAATTTGAAGTTTAAACGGGACATCAGCGGTTTTTTACTCGAAATTCCAAGCCTTTGGAAGCGAATATTCGATTTGGTGTTCCCCTTCTTTTTCGGTACAATAGGTGCAAGGACCTTCAGGAGCTTGTCATGAAAAAAATCATTCTAATTACAATGCTTTTCCTCACCTACCACGCAGATTCATTTGCTACACTTTCCAAAGAAGTGATCTATCGAGGCCAAATTGATACGAACGCAATTTCATCTCCACTTTATTTGAGCAAATTTTATTCAGTCTCTTTGAAATCTGATTCGGGATCTACTTTTCAATATTCTTCGATTCCAGGAATCCAAGCCAGCCAGTTTAATGCTGGAATTTATAAGGCTGTTTCGTTCACTTTGGCTCCATCGATTTCTGCATCTTCCACTCTTCCTCATCGCATCAATTTCAATTTGGTCGGGCCATGCATGGTAAACGGAGAAACGGTCTCGTTTGAAGGGGAATTAAAAAGCGATCAAAAAAGCATTGGAAAGGTGAAATTTGAATTCAACATGTTCCAACTTCCGATCAAGAAAAACTACAATCCCAATGTAAAACAATCGGTCGAGTGTATGACACCAAATCGGATTGAAGTCGTAGAAACCAGAAACACGCCTTAATCAAATGAAATTTGAAACCGTAAATCTCAACACTCAAGATGGAAAGATGTCCGTTCACCTCCATTATCCGGCATCTTCTTCCCAAAACCCACTGAATGCGATCATTGTCTTGCAAGAGGCATTTGGTGTGAACCAAAACATTCACACTGTTTGTGATCGCTTTGCCAAGAAAGGGTTTCTAGCGATTGCACCGGAACTTTTTCATCGAATCAAAGATGGTCATCAGATCCCCTATTCGAATTTCCCCGAAGTTAAGGAGGCTTTAGGAAAACTTTCAAATGAAAAACTGTCCGAAGACCTTCAAGTCACTTATCACTATTTAAAAAACAATAAAAACTTGAATATCGGAACGATCGGTATCATCGGGTTTTGCATGGGTGGTTTTACATCACTATTAGGGGCATGCAGACTACCAGTGAGTTACGCCATTTCCTGCTACGGAGGCGGCTTGACCCAAGCTCGTCATGGAATCGGGTTCACCCCTTTTGTGAATGAACTCAACCAAATCCATTGCCCAGTATTCCTTCTCTTCGGAGAAAAAGACCAATCCATCCCTCAAGAACAAATAGAAGAGATTCGCGTCTTGCTTAAAAAAGCGCAGAAAGAATACGAAATTAAAGTTTATCGCGATGCCGGGCATGCCTTCCTTCGCGAGGGTGAAAAAAACTTTCACCCGGTGGCAGCTGCAGATGCCTGGAAGGACATCGAAAGCTGGCTAAACCTACACGTTCATTAGTCTTTTTCATTGCCAAATTTAAGTAAATTTATTACACTAATTTTAAATAAAAAGGAGTCGTTTTATGAATTTGGTTTACCCTGAGGCACTGACATTTGATGACGTCCTTTTGCTTCCCGGATATTCTGAAGTCCTTCCTAGTTCTGTTTCAACTCGTGTTGCACTCTCTTCTCAAGTCAGCCTTGAAACTCCTCTTCTCTCTGCAGCCATGGATACCATCACCGAATCTTCCATGGCTATTGCGATGGCTCTAGAAGGTGGAATTGGAATCATTCACAAAAATCTCAGCGTGGCTGATCAAACTTCTGAAGTCAAAAAGGTGAAACAAGTTCATCAGGATTTCATCCTTTCACACTCTAAAGCGAGCCGAGACTCTCAAGGAAGATTATTAGTGGGTGCTGCAACCAGCGTTGGTGAAGAGGGATTCAAAAGAGCGGAAGCTCTGATCGAAGCCGGTGTGGATGTTCTTTGTTTGGATTCAGCCCATGGTCATTCTCGTGGAGTGTTGGATGCAATTAGAAAAATAAAACAAAGATACCCGTCAAGAGTGATCATCATCGGAGGCAATGTCGCCACCGCTGAAGGCACGCTCGCATTAATCGAAGCCGGAGCCGATGCGGTCAAAGTGGGAATCGGCCCTGGTTCCATCTGTACCACTCGTGTCGTTGCAGGTGTTGGAGTTCCACAACTCTATGCAATTTCAGAATGTGCAAAAGTCGCAAGACCCAGAAACATCCCCATCATTGCCGATGGTGGAATTCGCCTTTCAGGAGATTTGACCAAAGCTTTTGCTGCGGGTGCCACCGCTGTCATGATCGGCTCCCTTCTTGCAGGTACAGACGAATCTCCGGGTGAAGTGATGAGCGAAAACGGAAAATCATTTAAAAGTTATCGTGGAATGGGATCATTGGGTGCCATGGCGCAATCTCATGGTTCGAAAGATCGTTATTTTCAATCCAATGTTGCAGATGCGGGCAAATTAGTCCCAGAAGGAATTGAAGGGCGCGTACCCTATCGTGGATCCGCCTCTAAAAACCTTCATCAACTCATTGGCGGACTCCGATCAGGAATGGGTTACATCGGTGCAGAGTCAATTCCCTTACTTTGGGATAAAGCAAAATTCATTCGGATCACTCATTCAGGCATGAACGAATCGCATCCCCATAACATCGAAATCACTCAAGAGGCTCCCAATTACAGAAATGGAAAATAGGAATGATCAAAGCGCCCATACCCAATGATGAAAAAGATCGATTATTGGAACTTCTGAAGTACGAGATCCTCGACACTCCGGAAGAAAAGGCGTTTGATGAAATTGCCGAATTAGCTTCAGAAATTTGCGGTACCCCGATTGCCTTGATCAGTCTGGTTGATTGCAATCGGCAATGGTTCAAGTCGCATCACGGTCTCGACGCGACGGAAACGCCGCGCGAA
>CAZZLF010000255.1:0-3459 GCA_964654965.1 uncultured Bdellovibrio sp. | reverse complement strand
TGGTGAAGCTTATTCCATCATTCAGGAGTCAATTTCTGGAATTCGCGTCATTCATCTTTTCAACCTGAGGGAAACCGTTTTAAAAAGGTTCACGGACCAGGCAGAACTGATGGCAAAAACTTTATTAAAAATCAGTAAAATCGAAGAAATCACGTCTCCGATCATCGAGCTGGTAACCTCATTTGCAATAGCCATCATTCTCTACACGGGTGGAAAAGCGGTCTTGAACGGTGAAATGACCTCAGGTGATTTGATTGCATTCTTTACCGCATTTGCGATGATGATCAATCCCATTCGACAACTCGCCGACATCAACTCCAAAATGCATTCAGCCGCTGCTGCAATGGAACGAATCAATGACTTTCTCTCCTGGAAGAGCAACATTGTTGAAACTCCAGATGCCATCGACATCAAACTTCAAAAACAGATTGAGCTGAAAAATGTGACATTTGCTTACCCCCTCACCAATAGAAATGTTTTGAATGGAATTTCATTTCGGATCCCGGTGGGAAAAACCATCGCTCTGGTTGGCCAAAGTGGTTCAGGAAAAAGTTCCATCGCTCAACTTTTAACCCGGATTTACGATGTCAATGAAGAATCTGATTCCGGAATTTTCATTGACGGTATTGACTTGAGAAAATTGAAGATTGAAAACTGGCGTCAGCAAGTGGCCGTAGTCAGCCAGGATGTGTTCCTATTCCACGATACGATTTTCAACAATATTGCGATGGGTAAGCCCCATGCAACCCACGATGAAGTGGTCGATGCAGCCAAAAAGGCTTTTGCTTATGATTTCATTATGCGCATGCCTGAAGGCTTTGAAACCGTAGTCGGCGATCGAGGAATGAAACTTTCCGGAGGCGAACGTCAGCGCATTTCAATCGCCCGTGCGTTCTTACGAAACTCAGATCTTTTGATATTGGATGAGGCCACTTCAAACCTCGATCAGGAATCAGAAAAAATTGTCCAAGACACCCTTGAAACGCTGATGAAAGGAAAAACAACCCTCATCATCGCACATCGACTTTCCACCATCCGAAATGCCGATGAAATTATCGTCATTCGCCAAGGAAAATTAATTGAACGAGGAAACTACGATCAACTGATCAGTCTTCAGGGTGAGTTTAGTCGTCTCTGTCAGCTTTCTAACTAAAGATTCGTTGTTAATTAAAGTTGATTCGAATCTGCTCAAGAAGCTCTTTGGCGCGAGTCAAATTGATTCGTTTTTCCTTTGCCAAAACTTTGGTCAATTCTTCTTTCAAATGAGGAAGTTCCTGCTCACTCGCTCCCGCAGCCATGGCCAAATTTGCAGCATGCAATCTCATGTGACCTTTCACGATTCCAACGGTAGCCAATGCCTTTAATGCTCCTAGATTTTGTACCAGACCTGAGGCTGCACAAATTCTGGAGAGTTGCTCTGAGTTTTGGATGTCCATGATCTTCAGTGCCAGTCGAGAAGTTGGATGAACCATCGTCACTCCACCAACCGTTCCAACAGCCAAAGGAGCCAGGAATTCTCCCGTCAGTTTGCCATTGGAGTATTTCCATTCCGTAATAGGCTGATACTTTCCAGATTTTGCAGCATAAGAGTGAATTCCAGCCTCCACTGCACGCCAATCGTTACCGGTCGCAATCAGAATCGGGTCAATGCCATTCAAAACACCTTTATTATGTGTTGAAGCTCGATATGGATCCGTCTTGGCAAACTGGGAAGCCTCTTCAATACCTACTCCAGTTTCATCATCCAATCCTTCAATTTCGATTTTTGCATGAACGAGTTTGCCATCTGTCAGATTACTGAGAATGCATAGGCCAACCTTTTCACCAGTTAACTCCTCGATTTCAGGCTTTAACCCCTCACAGACCTGGTTGATCAAATTTGCGCCCATTGCATCGCATGGATCACAGTGAATATGAATCACCAGCATTTTTCCCTGGCCATCCTCTCGATCGAGAACACGAAATTCTAGATCCCTGACCCCGCCTCCACGTGCAACCAATCCGGGAATAAATGCATTCGCATCTGAAATCAACTCACGTTTATTTTTATTCAAAGATTCGAGAGTATGCTGAAGATCCTTGATCAGCGGGATCTGAATCTGGCCAATGATCAACCGGCCCCGCAATTTGGTTGTGATACTTCCACCCATTTTGCGGATCCATTTTGCCGTTGAACTGACAGCCGCAATAATGGAAGTTTCTTCAACAGCCATTGGAATCAAGATGTCTTTTCCGTCGATGTTGAAGTAAGTGGCGACACCCATAGGCATTGGAAAAATTCCGATCACATTTTCAATCAAGTGCTCGGCGGTTTCCATTGGAAGTGCATTCACACCTTTTAAGATTTGCAGTTCCTGAGGATCAAGATCACACCATTGAGCAAGACGCTCCTGACGTTCTTCAAAAGAAATACGATGAAAATTTTCAAGCAAGAACGCAAAACGATCCATGATGTTTTATTTGCTACCTTTCCATTTGAAAGAATTCAATTCGCTCAAATCACCCGAGTTCGTACAGAACATAGCGATTTTCAACTCATGCTCCACTTGGGCTGCCCACAAATCCAACTCTGCTTGTGACTTTAATGCAGCCGTGAGAACAGGTTGTGCAAATCCAACTCGCTTTGCTCCGAGTGCAAGCACCTTCGCGGCGTCTAACCCGCTACGAATTCCACCACTGGCCCAAATTTCTGTTTTTGATTTCTTTAAAATTTTGGAGGCTTCTTGAATAGAATCTACAGTGGAAATACCCCAATTCATGAAAGTTTTTCCATATCGTCGAGCAGAACTTTCCGAATTCGCGCGAAGTCCTTCAACGCGTCCCCAGTGAGTTCCACCCAAACCACTCACGTCTATTGCAAACAAATTCAATTCATTCAGTTTTTCGATGACTGAACCACTCATTCCGGAACCGGTTTCCTTTACCACAACCGGAACAGGAGAAATTTTAGTCCACGCCTTCAATGCTTCAAATCCTCCTTTGAAACGAGGAGTACCTTCAGCCTGAATCGCCTCTTGAAGGGGATTCAAGTGGATGGCAATCAATACTGATCGGGTTTGCTCGACCAAGCGCTGGAGTGTGGAAAATTCATTTTTTTGATGAAGTTCAATGAGCTGTGCAAGCCCCAAATTGGATATCAGCTTAAGACGAGGAAAACGTCTTAACAAATCGTGAAGAGCAACATCTTGATAATCACTCTGAAGCTCTCGGCGTTGGGAGCCCACTCCCATCAGCCAACCACGTTCAGATGCTATAGCTGCAATCCGCTCGTTAATGAGATCGGCTTGATCATGACCTGCAGTCATTCCACAAATAAAAAATGGGGTCTTCAACTCAGACTCCATCAAGGAAGTATGAATCGAAATTTCTTCAAGATTTAAGTCAGGCATCGAATGATGAACCAAATCGACCCGATCCAATCCCGAAGCCTGATCGGTTTGAGATTCGGAACTCAAAGAG
>CAZZLF010000254.1:0-3503 GCA_964654965.1 uncultured Bdellovibrio sp. | reverse complement strand
CTTAAATCCATCTTGGTTACAGGTGGTCACAGAAATAAATACAAGAGAATGAAGAAGGCAAGACAAGTGCTTTAAAGTATGTTTTTTTAGTGCCACACGGGTGACTGAATTTGACCGTCGTGACAAACAATATCGCTTTGACATGGAAGAGGTCGCAGATTCGAGTTCTGTCGAGCCAACCAAAAAATTTCAAACTGTATTGCACAAAAGGCAACTTCTCTTGGGAAAAAATTCTCGATGTTCGGAATTTCAGAACAATGAACAAATTTTCCAACCGTTCGGATTTTCAAGATTAACCCAATGGAAAGGGAGGATTTTGTGGACACCACAAGACACTCAGCATTCGACAGGACATTACTTCCGTGCGGTTGAGCACAGAGATGGCAAGAAGTTTGTAAGTCGCAGTCAGCTGCGTGATCAACGCCAATCTTTCCTGCATTTTTGAGAGAAAATTTGCGGAGATATTTCAGGTAAATGGCGAGGTGCGTGGCTTTTGTTTTATCAGTGCAAAACCAAGCTTCGGAAGTCTTGCTAGGAAATCTTTTGCTTTACAGAGCACCCATTGAATCGATGCTTATGAAGCAATTCTTTCCGCCAAAATCATGACTCACATTTTCTAATGATAATCAACTTTATTTCTTTTTCTCCGATAAGCAGATTATGAAAAACTTTATTCGAATTGGTTTCCCGTACGCGATCTTAATCACGATAAGCGTCTACGCCGCGGGTCGTTTCATTACCAATTCCATTTCAGATCCCAATCTAGAGGCTTTCTTTCAAGCACGTTCTCAGTGCATTAAGCCAATGCGGTTTTTTTTAAATGGAGCCTCTTCCCAAAGGATTTTAATAATGGCAGAAAACGCCTGCTATATGGAACATCTGAAGAAGACCATTAAACTACTTCCCGCTGAGCGACAAATTGCACTAACCAAAGAGGCTGCGACAGTTTTTCAAAAAGCAAACCGCTACACAACGACTGAAGTCAGCCTCCTTCTAGCCACAGATGTCCGGATTCGCGCGAGACAAAAAAAAGAGGCATTAAGCGATGATGACAAACGTCAGTCATCGATCGGCCTGCTCACTGACATTGTTGAATTTTGCGATTCGTTCTCGTCAATTTCTGTGGTGGACGTTTCAAATACGACGGTCGATTCTGAATCACAGGCTCTCATGCAAGCCGATCAAGAGATGCAAAGCGAATTGAAGAAATCTCTCCTTTTTCTTGCGAAAAAAACTCTTGAGGACCTGAAAAAGGATCGGGCACCTTCGGCATTGGAAACTATGCCGAGCGTTCCAGACGAGGTAACTGCATTGGAAACTCGAATCACCAATTTCCAATTGCAATGGAAGCTGAGTGACCAGGATTTGGTAGATGGACAAAACTCCGAAAAGAGCGAGATTTAAAAAAAGAACTCTTCGGTTTCTCCAAAACGCTTGAAAGATCTTAATTCTATTATCGATGGGGGCGTGGCATCAGTTGTTTCTCTTAAAACAGCGAAGTGACCCTGCCAAATCCTGCTCCTTTGTGTAACAGTTTGAATTCATTCGGTGGCAGTAAAGCCAATCAATCTTTTGACAGTTAAGACATACCCCCTAAAATCCGAATAGAATGAGTGATCATCAGGCTCATTTCATGTCTTTTCATCTTATTTTTCGGATCAAATTCCATTGCCCAGGACATTGATCCGAATACTATTCATGATGAAGACCTGAAAAAAGATTATCTGCAATTCATGACCCGTTATCAGGAAAATCAGAAATGGCAGGAAACGATCAATCAAAATATCTCTGGGCTGAATCAAACCATTGAAAAAATTGAACAGAATCGAAAACTGCTTCAGGAAAAAATCGCACTTCACTCTCAAAATAAAAACACAGTGATCGGTGAAATAGAACAAAGCCTCAAGTCCATGCCTTTGTTAAAACGGGAAGTATCTACAAAAGCGAATCTATATCGGTGCATTGTTAGGGGATTAAAGACGGATGAGTCTTCTATTTTCGAAAATTGTAAAAGAGATCATCAGGCAAAACTGAGTCCAATCGAACAGAGTCAGGTCAATGGCTGGAATGAAAAAGCAGGAAAAACGGTTAAAGACCTGAACGTTGAACTCAATGAGCAAAACCAGGTTTTGAAAGAAAACCAAAAATGGCTGACCGGTGCGATGGATACAAAAAAATCGGCTGAACAGGTCTTGAAAGTTATGGAAAAGGATAAGTCGCGTCGGGATCATGAGGTGAAACTCGATCTTGCCGCTCATCAGAATAAGACGTTCAGCGAATGTAACGCCCAGATGCCAGAGATCAACCTTGAAAATGAAGTTCCTTATCCTGGTGCAAAAATGAAGGGAGCATTTTATCAGGTTCCCCACGATTATCAGGACGGAATCGGTTCTTGTTATGCCAATACCGCAAAAAATTTATTAGTGGGAATTTCAGGCGGGAAGGACGTTGCGTCCTTTCTGGATCTGGCCTTGATTTATAAAGGAGATTCAGTTTCAAACCAAAATGGATTAGATGGCGGACTTTCCTGCGTTGCACTTGAAAAAATGAAAAGCAAAGGATATTGCCCGCAAAAGCTTTCACCGATCGAAATCGGTGAAAAGAATGAGGTGATGGACTCCCTTTTGATTTCGAACGAATTATCAAGCATGACCAATCAAGGTGAGGTCATTAACGAGTTAGGCAAGTTTCTGGGAGATCAGGATCAGTTGAAACAAAAAAACCCGGAACTATTCAAGCAAATTTCCACCCAGATGGGAAAAACCGTCGAGCTTTTAAAAGCCAATCCCTATACCGGTGATGATTTTCAATCTGCTAGACCTATTCCGGATCAGGAAACTTTAAAGAAGCTTACGGATGAACTTTCTCTGAATCGAAATCAAGAGGAAGAATATTATCAAAAATACCATAAACAATATTCTGAATTTTTTCCGAAGTACCTGGCCGGAATTTTTGAAGGCAAAACAGAAGAAGAGTTATTCCAAATGTTTAAAGAGTCTATGGATCCTTGGATCGATGAATTTAGATTGGATTCAAGACTGGATGAGTGGAAAGCATCATTTCTGAAGATGAGTCATGTCGATGAATACCGACAGTTAGCCATGGATCAATCCGCCGAGTCCCTTCAAAAGTTAAGAGCGAAGGCGGGGATCACTGATCCGATTGCGAAAGATGATCTCAAAAAATGTTCTGCATGGACCGGAGTCTATGAGCTCAGCCATTCCGTTTCATCTTTGTCAGATCTTCTCAATAGCATGAAGGAATACAACATCAAATCTGACTCGATGTTGAACCCGGATGGCACCATGAAAAATCCTGTGGATCTCATGCAACTCGCCGTTGCACCAGCGTGTTTGAATGACAAAAACAGAAAGAAGCCGGATTTTGATTTTAATTGTTCCGAAGAAGATATGGATTTACTGAAGGGTAGAAAAATTCCTGAAGATCAAAAAATCCAGGCTATGAGAAAGAGGGTTCTTGGGAATCTTCTTCAAGGGCTTCCG
>CAZZLF010000253.1:0-3508 GCA_964654965.1 uncultured Bdellovibrio sp. | reverse complement strand
CGAGTGTGTTCACGGTTGCAGAATTGATGATGTTAAGATTAAAGACGGCACTACCGGCAGTGGAAGTGGCAACGACTGTTGCAGATTGTACCGTGCTACCTGCAGTGAAGTTGACGGAAGCTTTACCGTTGGAATTGGTGTAAAAAGTTGCAGTTGTGCCTCCACCGGCAAAAGTTCCTGCTCCCGCAGTCGCGATTTCAAATTTCACACCTAAATTTGAAATTGGAGTACCAACACTGCTCAATGCTAAAACTTCAAGTGGAGCTGCAGCAACGGTGCTCTTTACAATGTTTTGATTGTTACCGCTCGTGACCAAAAGGATAGATCCTGCGGCAATCGTACTCAATGAATCAACGATTTGAAGATTGAAGACTGCACTACCAGCATTTGAGCTTGCTACAATCGAGGCTGACCCGATCTGCGTTCCTGCAGTAAATGATACTTTTGCTTTTCCGTTCGCATCGGTAGTGTCATTGGCGGTGGTGCCTCCACCGGTAAGGGTGCCGGCTCCGGTAGTCGCTACCGAAAAATTGATCAATAGACCGTTGATCGGAACTCCCTGATTGTCTAGGGCAAGAACTTCAAGTTCCTTTACCGCGCTTGATTCGGAAACGACACTTTGGTTGTTACCGTTGGTTACAAGTAACATGGAACTGGATGAGTTGGCGCTTGAAGTCGGTGTAATATTGAGATTGAAAACCGCACTACCAGCACTCGATGTTGCGATGACAACCAATGATCCAAGGGTGGTACCTGAGGTGAAGCCGATGGATGCCTTACCATTCGAATCAGTTGTGACGGATGCGATTGAATTTCCGCCAGAAAACAAACCCGCACCTGCAGTAGCCACTTCAAATTTGATGCTCACTCCTTGAATAGGAGTGCCTTGCTTGTCGATCGCCATGACTTCAAGATTTTTACTTGCGGCTGTAGATCGGGTGATGGATTGATTATTGCCGTTGGTGACTAACAGTATTGATCCATCGTAGACACCATTGCCATTGTCGTTAATATTCAGATTGAAAGCAACACTGCCAGCAGTGGAACGCGCAATCACTGTTGCAGCTCCGATCTGAGAACTGGCGGTAAATGAAATTTTTGCTTTACCATTCGCATCTGTGATGTCGGTTGCGGTGATGCCTCCGCCAGTAAGAGTGCCGGAACCAGTAGTGGCTACCTGAAACGTGATCAATAGATTGGATATCGGAAGTCCTTGGTTGTTGAGTGCAAGAACTTCGAGATCTCGAGTTGCAAGAGTGTTTTTAGGGACGGTCTGGTTGTTACCATTAGTCGTCAATAGTGTGGAGTTGTTTGAATTGGTGCCGGAGCCCGTGACCACGTTTAGATTGAAGACGGTGCTGCCCGATTTTGAAGAGGCAACCACAGTCACGGGGCCTTCGGTATTTCCAGCGGTAAAATTCACAAAAGTGCGGCCGTTGGCTTGTGTGCTGGCCGTGGCAATGGTGCTGTTTCCGGTGAGAAACCCCATTCCGTTAGTGATGACTTCGAATTTAACTTCTACGTTCTCCATCGGAGCGCCGAGCGCATCAAGAATCAGTACTTCTAGTGGAACGCTCGTAGTGGCGCCTTTTTCTAGTGACTGTTGATTCCCGCTGGTGGCAAGCATTATCGAATTCCCAGGGCTCGTACCTGAGGATGAACCGATGGTAAGGTTGAAAACCGCGCTTCCGGAACTAGACATGGCAATGACAGACGCCGCTCCGTCACTGTTACCGGCAACAAACATCACACTGGCTACACCATTACTATTGGTCAGGACTTCAATATAAGTTAATCCTGTTTCAGTTCCACTAGTCAGAGTGCCAAGGCTTGAATCCATCATCTTGTACGTGATCGGAACTCCGATTTTAGGTAAACCGTTGCCATCCACCGCCAAAACAGAAAGGGACTTCGCAGCAGGTGAACCCTGTGTGACCGTTTGATTGTTACCATTAACCATCAAAAGTGAGCCCAATGAAGAAGGGTCTATCTGATTAATAGTGGGAGCGGTTGAAGAAGAAATGCCAACTACCTTCTTAATTTCAGAAGTGTCTCCGCAACCCGATAGAATTTGAGCAAAAGACAGCATTACGAGAATTCGGTTTGCCCATTGAAAAAGGAATCCGCATTTTTGATCTACGTAAGCCATCAAAATCTTTTCGGCTGGGGGGGTAAAAATCTTGACTGAATTAAGACTGGGAAAAAACACTTTGATTTCAAGAACTAATCGGTTGTGGAAGCACTGAGTGGCTGGTGTTGTTCATCAAAAATGCATATGGTCAGTTAAAAGAGTGGAGCGGATTCAAGAAAAAGAATTTGTTACCCACATACGGTTGTAAGTAGGTGACTGATAAATTCTTCAGATAAGTTTTAACTTGGGGCGCCCGAACTCGTAACAATGCTGGTGCCAAGATAGAACAAAACTTACATCTTGGAATAGACCTTAGATCTGCTCTTTCATCTTCGCTAATTGAATCAGCGCTTGCATCGGAGTCATCGCATTCACATCGAGTTCACGCAGTTCTGCGATGAGAGGATGTTCTGTCGGAGGAGTGTCTGCAGACAATTCATCATCTGCTGCGGCTCCAAACAAACTCATCTGCATGGTATCTCCCGAACCATTGCCGGCGAGTGCGGCTGCAGACTCAAGACTTTTCAGAATTCCCCAGGCTTGTTTGATCACGGGTTTTGGAAGCCCCGCGAGTTCTGCGACTTGGATTCCGAAACTTTTTGAAGAGCGCCCAGCTGCGAGTTCATATAAGAAGGTGAGCTTGCCCTTTTCATCGAGCACCTTCATATGCGCGTTTTTGAGGCCGGGTAAACGCGTCTCGAGTTCGGTGAGTTCGTGATAGTGAGTTGCAAACACAATGCGTGCGCCAGATTTGGTGTGCAAGTGCTCAAGACTTGCTGAGGCCACACTCATTCCGTCATAGGTGCTAGTACCGCGGCCGATTTCATCGAGCACCACAAACGAACGATTGTTGGCGTGTGAAAGAATATGAGCGAGTTCCACCATCTCGACCATGAAAGTGGATTGCCCCTTGGCGATTGCGTCTTGAGCGCCGATGCGGGTATAGAGTGAATCGAAAATTCCCCACGAGGCTTCACGCGCCGGAACGGGAGCGCCCATTTGACCAAGCAAAATAATCTGCGCGATTTGTCGCATGATCGTCGATTTACCACCCATGTTTGGACCGGTGATCATCAACGTGCGTGCGGTATCAGGTGAAAGTTCAACCGAGTTGGCGACGAATTGTCCACGCAAAGCTTCATCGACCACGGGGTGGCGTGAATCCACCAGGCGAAGATCAAAACTTTCATCGATGTGAGGAAAGGTCCACGCCGGTTTCAGTGCGAGGAAGGAAAGCGACAAGAGTGCATCGAGTTCGCCGATCGATTCAGAAAGTAATTTCAGACTCTCGGCATGCGCATTCAAATCTTCGAGTAATTTTTGGAACAACGATGCTTCGAGTGCTTTTTGTTTGAAACTTGCGGTGAGAATCTCTTC
>CAZZLF010000252.1:0-3551 GCA_964654965.1 uncultured Bdellovibrio sp. | reverse complement strand
GCTCGAAGACCCGGATGTGATCTTTGAGGAGAACATCCGCACCTTGCAAAAGATCATTGAGTTGTCGGGATTTAAGGACGCATCCAGTTACATCCAAACACTGCCTGCTGACTTTCAGCCACAAGCCGATCAACCGCAACCGACACCCGAAGAAGTGTTGGCGCAAGTGCAGGCGCAGTCGATCCAAGCGGATATCCAGAAGAAGGCCGCAGAACTGGAGTTGCAGCGTGAAAAGATGATCCGAGACGATGATTATCGAAGAGATCAACTCGCGCAAGACTTAATGCTCAAGAAGTACGAATTAGAGTTAAAGTATCAGACACAAATTAGCACTGCCGAGATTGATGCTCGGCAGGCTATGGATCGGGAGGCCATGCAGCAGCAGTCTGCCATCGTCCAACAGGCGGTGCAGACAGCGGCCAATGTGCCTCCACCCATCAACCTTAATGGAATGGCTCAATGAATCAGGAAGAACAGGTACGAAAAGGCCGCAAGTCCGAGCAGTTTATGCAGGACGAGGTATTTGCAACGGCCTTGGAGAAGATGCGCGGCGATTTACTTTGGGAGTTTGAGAACAGCAAGCCAGAAGAGGCGAGCAAGCGTGAAATCTGTTGGGCGCAGTTGCGTGCCATAGACAACTTCAAGAACGAACTCACCAAAATGATCGACAACGGCAAGGTGGCACAGCGTGCCATTGAGCGAGCGCAGAAAAATCTTGTTTAATTAAGGAAATCGACCAATGACAACAGCGACACCAACGGCAGAGCCGAGTGCGATTCAAGGTCCAATGAACATGGCCGAAGCGGCCAATGCACTTGCTGGGATGCTCCCCGATGAGGGACAAGAGGAAAGCGGCGAGGCGCAGTTGCCCGAAGAGGGCGCGGCGGAAGATGAAGAGTTGCTGGACGATGCAGACGCGGCCAGCGAGGAAACTGATTCCGAACAATCCGAAGAAGATGAAGATTCTGAAGAAGAACAACAGCCACAAGTCTTCACCGTCAAGGTTGACGGTAAAGAAGTCGAGGTGACGCTGGATGAACTTCAAAAGGGATATTCAAGGACTCAGGATTACACACGCAAAACGCAGCAAATTGCGGAGGTCAGGAAACAGACCGAGGCAGAGTTGCAGGCAGTGCGTGCCGAGCGCGAGCAGTACGCTCAATTGTTGAGTGCTCTAGAGGCACAGGTTCAGCAGGCAACGCAGCCAAACATTGATTGGGATCGTCTCTACCAAGAAGACCCCATCGAATGGGTAAGGCAGCGTGAGTTGATGCGTGAAAACCAAGAGAAAAATGCGGCTATCCAATCGGAGAAGAAGCGACTCTCTGAGTTGTCACAGCAAGAGCAGATGCAACAGCATCAGATGTTGTTGCAGCAGGAACAAGAGGCATTGATGTCAGCCATACCTGAGTGGAAAGATTCAAAGAAGGCGGCGGCTGAGAAGGCGATGCTTGTTCAATTCGGCCAAAAGGTTGGATTCTCACCTGATGAACTGAAGAATGTTGTGGATCACAGGGCGGTTGTATTGCTGCGAAAAGCGGCTCTCTACGACCAGATGATGTCCAAGCGTGGGCAGATCAAGCCAGTGACGAACAACGGGCCAAGACCTGCCAAGCCTGGCGCAGCAGGAAGAGTCTCCAGCAACACAGAAGCGATGCGAGCACAACAGCGTCTAGCAAAAACTGGCCGTGTCGATGACGCGGCTGATGCAATCTACAAACTCTTGAAATAAGGAAACCATCATGGCTATCGTCAGTAATACATTCACGACTTACTCCGCAAAGGGTATTCGTGAAGATTTGAGCAATGTGATCACAAACATTTCTCCCGAAGAAACTCCCTATCAGTCCAACATCGGACGCGAAACCATCTCCAACACCTTGTTTGAGTGGCAGACCGATGCTTTGGCTGATGCCGCTGCCAACGCTCAGTTGGAAGGTGATGATGTTGCGTCTTTTGATGCAGTCACCGCCACAGTGCGTTTGACCAACTATGCACAGATCAGCCGCAAGACCATCGTGTTGTCAAACACTGAAGAAGTGGTCAACAAAGCAGGACGGCGTTCTGAGTTGGCCTATCAGATCGCCAAGCGCGGTTCTGAGTTGAAGCGCGATCAAGAGTACATCCTCTTGAATGGAGGTGTGGCTGTTGCAGGCAACACCACCACAGCTCGCGTGACTGCCTCTTTGGGTGCATTCGTTAAGACCAACACCGACAAGCAAACCAACGGCGTTGACCCCAGCTACACCACTCTGCCCAACAGTGCTCGCACTGACGGCAATGTGCGTACTTTCACTGAAACCATTCTCAAGAATGTGATTCAGAAAGTGTGGACTGCTGGCGGCACACCAAAAATCTTGATGGTTGGTCCTATCAACAAGCAGCGCGTGTCTGGTTTCACTGGCATTGCATCTCAGCGTTACAACATCAATGGTGGTGACCGTCCTGCCACATTGATCGGCGCTGTTGACATCTATGTCAGCGATTTCGGTCAAGTCTCTGTTATCGCCAACCGCTTCCAGCGCGAGCGCGATGCATGGGTGATCGATCCTGAGTACGCAAAGATGACCGTCCTGCGTCCATACCAACAAGTTGAGTTGGCGAAGACAGGTGACGCTGAGAAGCGTATGCTGTTGATCGAATGGGGTCACAAAGTGTTGGCAGAAAATGCCCACGGTTTGGCCGCAGATTTGGTCACTTCTTAATCAACTGAGAGGAATAGGGGAGAGGAAACTCTCCCCTACTTACATGGAAAAACGATTTTTTGACGCAAACCCTGAACAAGGCATCACACGCACTTGGCATTACAACGATGAGACTGAAGAAGCCACCATCCAAACATCACAGGATGTGACAGCAGTTATCGAGGCCAACAAACGCGACTTTGCCGCCATTGACAACAAAGCCAACTGGAAGGGTGAATGGCATCATGTGGCCAGCATTCCTGAGTCGGTCTACTACAAGTTGAAGACAGAGGGTAAGTTGGACGATCAAGAGTACATGAAACGCTGGCTCAACGACCCAGATAATCGGTTTTTCAGAGTGAGGCCAGGTCAAGTATGAAATACATCGCAGTCTGCACGCCAGCGCGTGACATGGTTCACACTAATTACACCTATTGCATGGTCAATATGGTGGCGTATCACACGCTCAACACCACTGACGCTGTGAGCCTCAAGATTTTGCAAGGCACTCTGATTCAAAACCAGCGTGCCGATTTGTGTTTGGACGCGATGCGTGAAGGTTGCAGCCACATACTGTTTATCGACTCCGACATGACTTTCCCACAGGACATGATTGGCCGATTGCTGGCGCATGATGTGGATATTGTGGCTGCCAACTGCGCCAGACGCAGAATGCCAACAGGTCCAACCGCACAGAATTACGATGAAAATGGTAAGCGACAGCCTGTCTACACCATGCCTGAGTCCACTGGCTTGGAGGAAATTGGCTCGGTTGGCACTGGCGTGATGCTAATCAAGCGCGAAGTGTTTCAGGGAATGACTGAGCCGTGGTTCGATATGCCATGGCAGTACGACACTCGCGGCTAT
>CAZZLF010000251.1:0-3567 GCA_964654965.1 uncultured Bdellovibrio sp. | reverse complement strand
CCATTTCGTCCGCCCCCTATGGTTCGGTTTTCTATCTCGCCTTTTCATTTGTTGATCATAGGTAATTCTTACATTTTTATAATTTTCATCAATTGTTTTTAATGAGGCTTTACTTAAACCATTTTTGCCAACTAATGATTTTAAAATTGTTCTTTTAAACCAACCATATGTTGATTGTGATTTTTTTTCTGTAGTTTGATCACTTTTTCCGTCAGTAAAAGGTAAAAAATACCAGCTAATTTTTTTCCCTAGCGTATTCATGTGCTTTGAAACAATCTCAACAGAATCAAGATAAGTAAGTTGATCAGTCCGAGTTGGATTGATTAACAAAGTAATTTTTAGATCTTCATTTTTCATTGTTTGGTAACTAACCCAATTTTCAAATTGTGGCTTGATGCTTTGACGTGGTCGCATGGGTATGTTGGCAACGATTCCTTTTTTTCCCTTGTAGTCATCGAATATTTTTCGATATTGCCCCATGATTTTGTCACTGTTCAATTTTTCTTTTAGTTCAAGAAATTGAATTGACCCCTTATCTACATCAGTTATTTTTAAATCTTTGAGAAATTTGATCACCTCTTCATCGCTGGTCTTGATTTCTTGAGACAGTTTTTTATTATAATCGGCAAATGTTTGGCCTGTGCCGGCTAGTTTTTTTTCGATGATTTTTTGCAAAATCAAACTCTTTGCCATCTCGTACTTTTGATAATAAAGCTGATCTTCAATCGCATAAATCATTGGTCCACGTTCAAGATATAAGTCTTCTTCAGTGACGCAAACCCCTTGAGAACACATCAATTGATCAGGGGTCATTTTTTGCGCAAATTGCGCACGTTCTGAGTCAGTCATCGCCCAAGAAGAAAATGAAGATGAAAGATGAATGAGTGTCAGTGCCAAGATTGAAAATGAGAAGTTGTTCATACTCACGATCTTAGGTGAGGTGAGGCAGCGTCGGCAAGGTGGTTTTTTTTTGACGGTCAGTGACCGTAGAACGTGATGCCCCACCGGTTGAGGGTGCCGGTGGTACCTGATGCCCCATCGAGCACTTTGATGGTCCAATTTCCATTCGCGTTTTCGCCGTAAAAGGCATTGCTGATGAAGATCGTATCACTCAAGTCGTGCGTTCCAGATAGTGCATCGTTGATATTCTTGACGATGCTTTTCGTGCCGCTCGGTGAGGTGATCTCGATACCGATTTGCCCCACGTTGTCATGAGTGATCGAGACCTTGAGTTTTACTGACTCAATCGTCAACCCCGAGCTGACTTGAATACCATCGGTGACCCCAGAAATCGATTCATCGGGAATCGCTAAGTCAATCGCCCCGCTCGATTGTTCGCCTGAATCGGCCCAGGAGCCGAGCGTGCTCGAATAGGTTTTGGCCAGGGTAACGGCAGCAGCAATATTGAGTTTTCCAAAACCAAACCGATTATGAAACTTAAAACCTGCATTGTTCGTCACCCAGCCTTGTTCCCACACATGTCCGATCGGTGATGAAACATTCGGGTTTTCAACGGCGCCCAGATCTGGGTTCACTTGAGTCGCAGTGCTCGCAAGAATGTGCTTGATGTCTCGCCAACTGAGATTTGCATTCGCTTCGAGCATCAAGGCAATCGCTCCACTCACCATCGGGGCCGCAGCCGACGTACCATTCATGATTGAAGTATAATTACATTGAGAATTAAGGGCGATACTTCCGTTTTCAAAAAGGTTTTGAAATGAAATAGAGGTGGACAACCCAAGTGAACAGCCGGATCGATCAGTCGAAAGAATGGCCGGAGTAGAGACGCCATTACCGCCGCCGTAGGCGCTGATCCATAAGTTTGAACCCGGTGACGAACGCGTTGCAGGTAAGTCAGCCGACTGAAGGGCCGCGGTCACGATGGTGTAGGGCGTAGCTTTGGTTCCATCAAAATTAGAATTCCCCACACGGTACGTTCCACCACCAATGTCGACGCTATAGTTGTTGCCGCCCGATTGTACAAACACAATGCCCTTGTTGCTGCGACCCGTGGCCGTCGATGCCTGCAATTGAGCCAAGTAGCTTTCCGGAATCGTGTTAATGAAGGTTTGAGAGCTGCCCCAACTTTGGTTCACAATGTCAGCCGTGGTCGCGGCCTGATCAATCAATATCGTGGTAGAAAAATTCACTTCAGTTGAAATCAAATTGGCACTCGCTAGGGTTGCGCCAGAAGCGATACCCTTGATTCCTTTGGCGTTATCTGCAACAGCCGACATAATGCCCGCGACCGCTGTTCCATGACCATCGTATTCTGATTGGTGGCTCCCTGAACCCGTATAGGGAGCGGGCTTGGTGTAATCACGAGAACGCGAAAGATCAAAGTTCGCCGCCAGGTCTTCGTGCGTGGTTTCAAGCCCGTCATCACTGAGTAATATGTGAACACCATTACCGGTAAGCCCATCATTCAAAACCGATTCAAGATTCAGGTCTTTTCCGCTTGTTGCAGACCCCAGTGAAAAAGTCGATTGACCCGTGTTTTTCAGGTACCACTGTTGAAAATAAAGTGGGTCAGGCCCGCTCGGTTCTGGTGTTGGAGTCGGAGTCGGACTCACGCTCGAACCACTTTGAGACGATTCACTACAAGACGTTGCCGATACTAGAACCAAGATCAACACCAGCGACTGGAGACGGCCCAAGTTCGGTGACCGGTGATTCATTGTCTTTCGAGTTTGTCTTCGACAACCTCGACCTCGATCGATTGAACCCGATGATCGTTTAAAAGATTCGAGCGTGTTTGAAACAGCTCTTGCATGGAATCAGTTCGGGCAACCAGGGTAGAAATTCCGTTAAAAGTGTGCTCGATTTTTAAAGCATGGTTTTCAATCACCGGTTTTTCAAAGCTCAAATCTGTGAGGCGAATGATCAACGTGCCTGAAATAAATCCAAGGCGGTTTCGTTCTGGAAAAATCAAAACGGGTTTACCTCTCGGGTCGTTAAAACTATTTTCGCTCTTATAAAGATCAAGCTTTTGAAGGTGGGCTAAAGAATCGATTTTTGGTTTTTCGCCGGGCTTCAGCGGTATGGCGATCAGGTTTTTCGCCACCTTCCATTTTTTTTCGATGAAATCAGGCGAAGCGGAATCGAATTTGGCAAATGATTTCAGCTGATCGATCGTTTCAATTTTTTCGGGGGCAGTTACTTTCTGAGTGATGGGCTGTGCGACTGTTTGCGCGGCTGAGTGAATCACAGTGGAAGTTGCTTCAGGGCTTTCAGCCGTTTTCAGGGCTTTTTCAGGCTGTACCGGTAGGGGGCCCCCGTCAGGTTTTTTGGAAGAAGTGATTAGCATCAATAATCCAGTGATTAAGCCGATCACAAAAATGATGCCCGAAATTTTTTGTCGAAACCCCATGGTTTTAACTTATCATGCGGGTGGTGTTCTTGAAAATGATGACAATACGTTGACGCTACTGAAGTGAACAACCTCAAAAACGAAGTGTCTGGTATTTGGAATCAAAATCACTTCTTTTAAAGCAAAGACCATAAACCGGGTCAGCCGCTTCAACCACAAACGATAAAACGTTTGATCCCCCCGCATCGATTCCTTTC
>CAZZLF010000250.1:0-3571 GCA_964654965.1 uncultured Bdellovibrio sp. | reverse complement strand
ATTCGTGCAAATTGTCAATCGGTTTTGAAAGGAGCGACCTACAAATAATAAATTAAACTAAATTTGTTTAATCAGGGTATCGGGTACTTTTAGAATTCAAAAGAGTTTCATGAGATTTCAAGAGCATTCCCGCTACTTTTGGGCCATGCAATGCCGAGCAGCCCTCGATTCCACCTTCTTGATATTCTTCAGGCGTCACCAAATATGCCAAATGACCATTGGTTAATCCGAATATCCAGGGATGACGTATCCCTTTTGAGGTTGCAAATGATTTGGCTGCCATTCCAATATCCGTCGTAGGCTCACCTGGAAACGTCATCATCGTGATATCACCAAGTTGAATCTGCCATATAGAAGCGATTCGAGGAGCCGCTTTTGGATCGATTGGAATTTGAATTTTCACCGGTCGATGATTCACCTCAACACCGCAAGCTGCAAGATTCAATCTAGCCTTGGGTATCTTTACAGACATCTTCCTAATTTTCCATTCTGGATCAACCGATCTCAAAGAGGTAAGAATCGTAGCTGCTTTTTGAGCAAACAGACTTCCCGCTTTTTCAACTCCTTCTGATCCTCCATAGACCGTCGTTACATCCCCCTCGGCTCCGTTAATAAATAAGAAGGTAGGTTTTTGAATGTCCTGTTTTGAAAAGAGTGACTCCAGATGTCTTTCAATTCCTCCTGAAACATCTGCGCTAAACAGCAAACCGTTTCCTCCCATTGCCATTCCATGAATTGCATAATTGACGATTCCGCCAATGGTCCTCGTCTCATCGATGTTTTTTACAATCAGAAGATTCGCGGAATTATCCATATGACCTGGACGGTTACGACGGTTTCTGTGAATTTCTTCTAAATCAAAAGATCCTGAATACAAATGAGCGGGCTCAATAGACTGCTTGGCGAACTCGATTGATTTTTTCACTCCTCTGATAAATTGGTCATAAACTTCCTGATGAAAACGGTCCATCGCAAGAATTTCCCATAACCAAGAACGAGAAAGCGCTCCAGAGCCTGAATGAGTATGGGTTGCGGAAATAAATATTTCGTCAAATCCGTATTCCTTTAATTCTATTTTCAAAGTTTCATACAGCTCGCTGGTTATCCCCACTAGATCCAGACTGAGAAACAAGATCTGGCTATCGTGCTTTTTCATCACCAGTGCCTTGCTTCTTAAAGGATCCAGAACACCTTCGGAAGGTGTGAATAGATCCGCATATGGGTGTTGCCCAAACCAATCCATCAGATAACGGTAACGTCTTGGAAATCCGCCTGTGCCACCCAATGGTGTGCCAATCGGAGGCGTAATATCGACTGAAGCCGCACCTGCATAAAACTCCGATGGCATACTCCAAGTTTCACTCGAGCAAAACAATATCAAAAAAGAAAGAATCCATTTCATATTCACTATCTCTGACAAAATGCTTTAGCGTGCAGACGCATTTAGATAAAAGTTGATCCAACCGATGCAATCATGTCCAACGGGCAAATTTGCTTCGTAACCATTATTAATTCCTCCAAAAGTGTGAATGGCAGAATCAAAATAGGCAGCTGAAGGAGTTCCCACTCCTCCTTGTGGAGGATTTCGATAGTTTGGTTTTTCAGTAGGACAATATTTTTTTATTAGGGCCGCACCATACTCGGTCGCACGATTTCCCATAGCCAGATAGTGATAATAAGGATTGTCTTTAGCAGTTCGTTCGTCAATGAGTCTCGCGGTCGTGTCGAGTAACGCATTACCGCGATAACCGATTTCACGATAAAGTAGAATCATCGTTGCCTGAAGTGCAAGCTGATAATTTCTTGCAGGCACCGTAGCCGCTGATATCAAAGAAGTAATTGCCAAAATGGGTTTTGTCGCAATCATTCGGGCATAGATTCCAGGGCTGATTGCTTTCAATTCCTCATCAGTAAATCCAATATATTTATAAGTTGCATACATCGCTCCCCAGTCATGAGGGCGCATTTCACAACGATCATCGGGTTGCATATTTATCCACTGTACATCGCTGATGAAATCCGGTTTCTGAGTCATTCCATGAGAAGGACAGATATTATAGACCTTGATTTTAATATCCCCTTTTGGTCCGGATAAATATTTCTTTGGATTTCTTTCCACGAATTGCATCCAGCGTCTAGCGGATTCCTTATCCTTAGTTTTTGCAAAATAAATTATAATTCCCAAAAATTCGTCCCGACTGAATAAAGGTTGACCTCTTTCTGAAAGTGGGTCCCTTCGTTGATACGCATTTCGATACCAGGCGCCAGTACTTGGGTCTTGCGCCAGCGCAACATCCTTACAACGATCAAGGTCACCCGCCATACAATAAGGGGCGGCGACATTGTTCGTATTTCCATAAAACACACAATATCTGGTATCCATACCCGGCTCACACCCTCCGAGCACGATGTAGCCGTTTTTCATGTTTTTACAGACTCCCTGATCAGACGGTGAAAACCGTCCGTCTTCAGAAACAGGATTGATTTTCAATGGGTCTGTCGCACATGGAGCCCACTCGCTAATCTGTTCTTTCAAAGCAATCAGTTCATTTCTGGTTTGTTCCGACATTGGGGCATCATAGTCAGGCAAAGCAGGCAAAACAGGAAGAGATTCGCAGCGACAAGTTTGTTGAACATCACTCATTTTGATCGACCGGTAAAAAGGATGTCTTGCGATAAAGCAGGAATCGAGAATCTTTGAATAGGCCGTGTAATGGGTGTCCACTTCATCATTTCGATTACTTCGGAATGCGATTCCGTGACAATTGTCTTTAAAGTCTCGAAATGCACAATGATTCGCGCAATCTGCATAAAGCTCATATGTCGTCTTTGCATTCGAAACTAAAGCCGTAAACGTGAATACAATAATCAAACACCACTGCAAGATGAATTGCCTCATGCAATCTCCTTCAGAGCCGACCATGGCTCATCATCACTATATCAATTTATTAAATGGATATTAAATAAAAATAAAACAAAGCGTCGAAGCTCAAAGTCAAATGACTCGACGCTCTTTAGGCTTCGTGAGCCATCGGAATTCTTTCAGGTCGAAAATAAGTGCGGGGTGAATATTGATTCAAATCGGATATTCGACTCATGTAAATACATGCATATCGATCTACTTGTTCCGCCAGATAGGATTTTTCATACCCTGCTCGCATCACTTCTCCCCAGTATGGGTTGAAGTGTGAATTGTAAGAACGAATGAGCTCTGTCAATTTTTGGTCGATTTTTTCAATTTCTTCAAACGATCGACTCACTTGAGTTTTGTCAACTTTCTCGCCTAATTCGTGCTCTCGGGCATAAAAATCATTTAACTGAGCTTCGATATCCGTTTTATTTTGCATGAGACTTTGAATCTCACCTGAAACTTTTCTCGTTTTTTTGATCGAAGCTACTTCTTCCTCGATTTCTTCGATGACCAGAGCAGTTCTCCATCCTATTGACTTTTTCAAAGTCAGAATATCACCATAAATATGGTCTCCCAGATAAAGAATCTGATCTCCATGAAGCCCCAAAGATCGCTGTAAATGCTTTGCAGAGCCGCCTTGGTAAATTCCGGGAACGATCG
>CAZZLF010000249.1:0-3613 GCA_964654965.1 uncultured Bdellovibrio sp. | reverse complement strand
ATTTCATGGTCAAAGATCAAAAAATTCGAATCGAGTATTTTGGTGTATCGATTACCGAGGATAACGGGAAAACTGCTCTCCATGATTTTAGATCGAACGAATTCATGGTGAAGACCCTGGATAAATGCATGGGCCCGCTTCACACCTCATTGGTGAAATACATCAATTCCAAGACCTCCAATTGGTAGGAGTTGATTAGCTTCCGATACTGGATCCGACTGAACTTTTCGGATCAAGAACATCTCTCAAGGCATCGCCGAGAAAATGGAATGCAATCATGGTGATGAATAGGGCAAGCCCTGGAAAAATCATCAGATGCGGATAACTTTGGATTCCCCTGAAGCCTTCGTTTGCAAGCGTTCCCCAGCTGGAATACGGAGGTTGTAATCCAAGTCCGACAAACGAGAGAAAGCTTTCGGTCAAAATGTTGTTTGGAATTTGGAATGTGAGTGAAACGACCATCGGGCCGATCAGATTTGGCAAAATGTGTTTGAAGATAATCGTGAAATGCGTGAGCCCGAGAGCGCGGCCTGCTTCCACATAAGGAAGTTCGCGGGCTTGCATCACGAGTGCGCGTACAAGACGCGCTTGAGTTACCCAGGTGGTTGCTCCGATTGCGAGAAATATCCCGAAGAATCCGCGGCCTACCAACAGGGTGAATAGAATCGCCAGCAGAAGCATCGGCAAGATATAAAAAATATCAACAACTGACATGAGGATTCGATCCCATTTACCGCCAAAGTAGCCGGCAATAGCTCCGGTTGCAGTCCCCATGACCAACGCAAAAATCGCTGTGCAAAATCCAACAGCTAGAGACAAGCGCGCACCATAAATGATCCTGCTGAACAAATCGCGTCCCAACACATCCGTTCCCATGATGAATCCATGAATCGGAGGACTCAAGTTGGGCCCCACAGAAACTGCATCATATTCATAAGGTGCAAAAAGAGGAGCGCCGATGGCGAGAATGCACAAAACAAGAAGTACCGATGCACTGATGACAAAGCGTTTGTTTTTGAAAAGTTTGGATTTGAGCATGCGTTACTCTTTCGACTCCAGACGAATTCGAGGATCAATCAGGCTGTAAGCCAGGTCGACCACCAAGTTGCAAATGATGAGGATGATTCCAAACATCAGGGTCATGCCCATCACCAGTGGATAATCTCGGTTGATCACCGAAGAAATGAAGTATTGGCCCAGTCCCGGAATCTGAAAAACGGTTTCGACGACATAGCTTCCGGTAATCAAAGATGCAGCAACAGGTCCCAAAAGAGTCACGACAGGAATCAGCGCATTTCGAAGCGCGTGTTTGAAGAGTACGGTCGAGTCGTTGAGCCCCTTGCTGTAAGCAGTTCGAATGTAGTCAGAATGAAGAATCTCAAGAAGCGTGGTGCGGGTCATGCGCGCAATGATCGCCAGGGGTCGAAGCGCAAGTGTGATGACGGGTAAAACCATCGAAGCTTTATCTTCCCAAAGGGCGGGAGGAAGGATCTCCAGATAATTGGAGAATAACAGGACTAAAAGAGTTCCCACCAGATAAGAAGGAAGGGTGATTCCTGTGATTGCCAGGAACATGGAGGAGAAATCCCAAAATGTTCCCCGTTTCCAAGCAGAAAGAATTCCAAACAATAAGCCGAACACGAGAGCAAACAGGAGAGCCAAAGATCCCAGCTGGAGGGATGGAATGGTAGCATCCGAAATGATTTCCATCACGGGTGTGCCGATATAATGGAAAGACTCGCGAAGGTCACCATGCAGAACATCGTTTGCCCAAGAAAAGAACTGAGTGTGAAGGGGGCGATCGAGACCGTATTTGGAATTGATGTTTGCTTGAATCTCAGCAGGCCAAACTTTTTCACCATCGAAGGGGCCCCCAGGGGCAAGTCGAAGAAGAAAAAAAGTGAGGGTCGCCAATATCGAGAGGGTCACCAGGGACTGCGTCAGTCGTTTGAAAAAAAACTGAATCATGATTCGTCCTCATCCTCTTGATCCGAAAAATCTGAAACATGATGGCCACCGAGAAGCGATGATTTCGGATATCGGATCCATCCGCTAGAAGTTGGAAAGTTTTTAGGGGGAGAGACGCATTCATTGAGGTCAGAAAGTAAAATAGTGTAAGCGCATAGAAATGCATCAAAAGCCCCAAGGTTCTGGGTCAGCTTTTTCATGTCGCGATCGTAGATGAAAATATCGAGGTGATCACACATTTTTTCGAGGATCAAAAGTCTGGAGTCAGCACCTTCCTCCATTTTGCGATAGTTCTGGATGTGCCTCATGGTGATCTTCAGGGATGGCATGAGTAAAGCTACCGTCAGTTTCGGCAATACTTCGTACATTTCAAATTCTTTGAGATGACGTTGAAGGTAATTCATTCTGGCGGTCAAGGGTGCCTTGTTTCCACCGAGAGTTTCATCGATTTCAAATTTCGCTTTTTCAGGTAAGCGGGAAACCACCTCATGTTTGAGCCAAAGTTCAACGGGTCTTTGGGTATAAGCGGTGAAAAAACTTTTTTGTTTTGCCGTTTTTTTGGAAACCGGTTTTTTTGCGACCGGCATCGTTCGCATCCACTTCACTTCAGCAGAATTACATCCAGTGGAACAGATTTTTTTATTACAATTGAAACAAGGAGGCAGGGTCAGTGGGACATTCACCCCAATCTTGAATTCCGGGTGTCCTTCGGCATGATCTCGAATGGTTTCAATGAGGACTTCGTCTGAATCCTTGTTTACGTCGGCACCGATTCCACCGTGAACGTCGAGCAAAAACACTTTTTTTTCTCTGGGATAATATTCCAGAGTCGCCAAGGTGGTCTTGGCGTTCTTCGCACCAGAGAGTTCTAGTCCGAGGTAGCGTTTTTGATTCATGTGTCCCTTGGTGCTCACTGAATCGTCAATCCATGAGGAACTGCTTCAAATGGAAGCAACTGGATTTCAGAAGATTCAAGGACCGCTTTTTTCACGGACTCTTTCAATGCATCATTTTTTTCAGGAAGAAGAATGAAGAAACATCCACCGCCACCAGCGCCACAAACTTTGAAAGCAATGTCACACACTTTTTTAGCACGAGCATTCGCCTGATCCATTTCAGGAGTGCTGATTCCAGGAGCCAGGGTTTTTCTGGTTTCCCATTCTTTTTGAACCGATTTTACGACGGCATTGAAGTCTTGTTTTAAGAGCGCTTGTTCCAACTCTCGAGTCGCTTCACAAATGGCTTTGAACTTCATTTCCACATCTGGATTCTTGTCGATCAAACCTTTAAAGAGTTGCCAGTTGTTGATTCCTGAATTCCTTGATTTGCCGGAATAAAAAAGAAGAGTTCTTGCTTCCAGCTCTTTCAATGTGGAAAGCGGGAAGGATTCGCGTTCATTTTTGGCGATCTTCCAGCTCAGTAGTTGAAGGCCTCCGAATGCGGCTCCGTAATAATCTTGTAAACCGGCAGGACCATAAAGCACCTGGCTTTCAACATCTCGAACAAGAGAAATCAGAAACTCGCCATCTTTATCAAGATCAAGTTGTTCACGAGGATGAGTCCATTTCCAAAGTGCACCGATGATGGAGATGGAAAGTGCGGAAGATCCACCGAGTCCTGCACCCGCAGGACTTTTTGCTTCTGT